>JBBTRQ010000016.1:0-31136 GCA_038065075.1 Patescibacteria group bacterium | reverse complement strand
CTCGATTCAAGCCGTCTACGTTCCGGCTGACGACCTGACTGACCCAGCTCCAGCGACGACATTCGGTCACCTCGACTCCACCGTCGTGTTGGCTCGCTCGCTTGCCGAGCTTGGTATTTATCCGGCGGTTGATCCACTCGATTCCAGCTCCACGATTCTTGACCCCAACATCGTCGGTGAGGAACATTACGACACCGCTCGCGGCGTTCAAAAAGTGTTGCAACGCTATAAGGACCTTCAGGACATCATCGCGATCCTTGGAATGGATGAGCTCTCCGATGAGGACAAGCTCACGGTTTCTCGAGCTCGCAAGATTCAGAAGTTCCTCTCCCAGCCGTTCTTCGTCGCTGAACAATTTACTGGTTCACCGGGAAAGTACGTAAAGCGTGAAGACACCGTGCGATCGTTCAAGGGGATCCTTGAAGGGGAGTATGATCATCTTCCTGAGGCCGCGTTTTACATGAAGGGAAGTATTGATGAAGTTGTCGAGGCAGGGAAGTAACATCGTGTCATCCCGACCGAGGCCGTTCGACGGCCGAGCGGAGGGATCCCGAGCCATTAGAGATCCCTCGACTCCCCCTCGACAAGCTCGGGGTCGCTCGGGATGACACAGACTAAACTTATGAAAAAACTTTCCCTCTCCATCGTCACGCCTGAACGCATTGTCTACGAAGACGAGGTGGATTCGGTTACCGTGATGACGGACATGGGGGAGGTGACGGTTCTTCCTGACCATATCCCTCTGGTGGCAAACCTTCGCGCTGGTGAGCTCACACTGCGAAAGGATGGTGAGCCGCACTATCTTGTCGCCTCAACAGGTTTCCTCGAAGTCCGTCCCGGGAACAAGATTGTCGTGTTGGCCGATACGGCCGAACGCGCGGAGGAACTCGAACTTGAAAAAATCGAAGAGGCTCGTGAGCGTGCTCGACAGTTGCTTACCCAAAAGCGTCATGTCGATGATGTAGCCTTTGCTGACGCCGCCGCGATTCTCGAGCGAGAGCTCGCGCGACATCGTGTGGCGATGAAGCGTAAGAAATACCGGGACGTGGGGCGTCCTTGATAATCGGTAGTCGCAGGCTTCAGTGCCGTTTTTCAATTATGTATATTCTCAAACTTTTTCGGATCCTTTTTTGGGGGCCGAGGGTGACGCAGGAGAGGAGCCAGTTTTCGGCAACAGATGAACATCTGGAAACAGCCGGAACCGAGCTCAAACAGATTATTGGCTCCCTGTACGGTGGCCGGTCGCTTCGGATCCGTGCCGTTGATGGGGGATCGACAAACGCAGAGGAAATCGAACTAACAGCCTTGGGAAACGCCTACTACGACATTGAGCGTTTCGGGCTGTCTTTTGTTGCGTCTCCTCGGCACGCCGATATGTTGTTTGTAACAGGTCCTGTCACAAGAAACCTGGAGACGGCTGTACGTACGACGTATGAGGCCGCTCCACAACCCTGCATCGTCGTTGCGGTAGGGGATGGCGCGTGCACAGGTGGAATCTGGAAGGATTCGTATGCGGTGGTCGGCGCCGTGGAGAATGTCATTCCAGTGCATCTCAAAATTCCGGGTGACCCGCCAACTCCCACACAGATGTTGAGGGCACTCGTCGGGGTTCTTAAGAAACCGTCGTAACCTATGTCGTTTCTTGTTCAAAATGCCCTTCTTGGGAGTCTGATTTTCACCGTCCTCTCGGGGGTGATCGCATTGGGAGGGCGTTCGCTTCTCTTCCACAAGCTCGCTCAGGTGCTTCTTGTTGTCTCCGGTACGCTCGGAATCGTGGCGAGCTTCATCCTTTTCCTCCAGCCTCAAGCCGTGTTGCAGATCTCCCTGGCTTCTTCGTTTTTTCCCATCCTTCAGTTAGATCTTTTCGGCGCGATCTTCTACGCGCTTATCTCGCTCGTGAGCGTCCTGTGCGCCATCTATGCAATTCCGTATCTGCAGTCGTACCAAAGCACGTATCACCTGCGCAGCCTGAACGCTCTGGTTGCCGCGTTCGTCCTGGGCATGCAGATTGTCATTCTCTCCACCAGTCCGTTCATGTTCATGATCGCGTGGGAGGTGATGTCCATGGCTTCATTCTTTCTAGTCATGAGCGACCGATCTCACGATTCGATTCGCGCGGCTCTGCTCTATCTGATCATGACGCACTTGGGCGCGGCCGCGATTCTGATCGCGTTCCTCCTACTCGCTCAAGGCTCTCTGTTCGTTGATTTTTCAACTCTTGCTGACATGTCGTGGACGGCTCCCGTGTGGATGCTCTGGACCGCGTTTAGCCTGTTCTTTTTCGGCTTTGGTTCCAAGGCCGGACTTGTGCCGTTCCATGTATGGCTTCCCGAAGCGCACCCCTCCGCGCCCAGTCACGTCTCCGCTCTCATGTCAGGAGTCATGTTGAAGGTCGCCCTCTACGGCTTCCTTCGAGTCCTCCTGTTCATTCTTCCTCCAATCGGAGTGGCGGCTTCATTGCTCATTCTCGGATTCGGATTGCTAACGGCCTTGTACGGAGTCCTGTACGCCGTTGTTGATCGAGACTTCAAGCGTACACTTGCGTTCAGTAGCATTGAAAATATTGGGCTCATATTCACGATGCTTGGCGTAGCATTTTTTGCCTCGTCTCAAGGGCTGCAAGCGTTGTACCAGACGACTCTGGTGGCCGCAGTGTTCTTCATGATCGCCCACGCCATCTTCAAATCTGGTTTGTTCCTTGCTTCGGGTCTTATCGTCCGAGCGGTGCATTCGCGTAACCTCGAGCTGATGGGCGGACTTGCCAAGCGCCTCCCGTTGTTCTCTGTTCTCTTCTGTGTGCTCTGTCTGGCCGCCGCGTCTCTTCCTCCCTTTGGGCCATTCTTTGGCGAGTGGATGTTCTTCCAAGGTCTCCTTCAATCGTTCTCTTCCGCAACCCCACTTGTCTCCGCCGTGCTCGTGTTGACGTTTGCGATCACAGCCCTCGTCGGAGGTCTTGCCATCTTCGCGATGGTGAAGCTCTTTGCAATTTCTATGCTTGCCGAGCCACGCAGTGCGCACGCCCGAGAAGTGCATGAACCTCCTGCGGCTAGTGAACTCTTCTGCGTGACTGTGTTCGCGTTGCTTATTGTCGCTCTGGGTCTTTACGCTCCCGTAGTACTCGATCTTATTGGTGGAGGTATTCTTACGGCATCCCGATTTGAATTGATTGTTGGAAACTCAACCGTGCAACCTTCCCTGATCCTATGGTTACTCCTTGGCTGTGTTCTTATCGTCTGGATCCTCCGTCGACTCACCAGCCGCGCTTCGTTTGAGCGTATGTACCACGGTTGGGACTGCGGTCAGCCAATTGACGCATCGATGGAATACACGGCGACGGCGTTCTCTGCGCCGATTCGATTCTTTTTCCGTCTGGTGCTCCGAACCAAAAAGGCAGTACAGGTTGAACCGGTCGTCGCGAGCAACACGTGGATTGCCACAAGGTCGATGACACTGAATCTTCGATCGATCTGGATGGATTTCGGATATTCCCCATTAGGGAGACTCCTCATTGGATGCGCAGACCAGGTCAAGAAAATTCAAAACGGCAACATTCGATTTTACCTGCTTCTGATCTTCGTGACCCTCATCCTTACCCTTTGGATTGCCCTATGATCACCATCCTCATGATTGTGCTTCAAGTGCTGGTCGTCCTCTTGGTTGCCCCATTGGTCACGGGCCTTGTTCGATGGGTGAAGGCGCGCCTCCAGGGAAGGCGGGGAGCCGTTCCGTGGCTTGTCTACTTTGCTCTGCTCACAACACTCAAGAAGGAGAACGTGATTTCAGAGAGCCGCTCATGGATGTTTCGTCTCGTCCCGTTTGTTGTCTTGGGCACGATCCTCTTCCTTGTTGTCACGCTCCCGCTTATCTTTTCAGACGGGGGACTGGCTCAGATTGATTTGTTCGTCCTCGCCGGAGTCCTTGCTCTGGGCTCTATCTTCCTTGTGTTTGGTGGCCTTGATGCGGCCACGGCATTTGGAGGAATGGGAGCGAGCCGTGAGATGACTCTCGCCACGCTCATTGAACCCGCGGTCCTTACCACGTTTGCCGGCTTTGCCGTTGTGGCAGGAAGTTCTTCCGTCCAAGCCATCTTCGGACAGGGAATGACCGTTGTTTCCCATCCGGCTTTGCTACTGAGTTTTGCCGCCCTCGTCCTCATCACACTCGCTGAAAATGCCCGCTACCCAGTCGACAATCCGGCCACGCACCTTGAGCTCACGATGGTTCACGAGGCCATGATCCTTGAGTATTCAGGTCCATACCTGGCCATGCTTGAGTATGCCTCCTCGATCAAGCTCACGGTGTTCATGCTCATCTTAGGAAATCTTATTTGGGTTCAGCCGGTATCAGCCTTTGACCTCTCAACGATTGGCATGGCCGTCCTAGGCGTACTCGTAACGGTTGTTGTCGGATCCTGTCTGTTGGCACTTCTGGAATCCTCGATGGCGAAAATGCGATTCTTCCGCATGCAGGAATATCTGAGTGTCGCCTTCTTTCTTGCCTTCGCCGGTTTGATTCTCACCCTCATCGTATGACCACATCGTCTCTGTTTACCATGCTGATGCTCGGGTTGTTCCTTGGTGGAACGCTCGCGTCCTTCACATTCATGCGCCTCCCAAGCCTGTTGCGTTCATATGCATTCTCGTCGGTCGCGTTGGGTGGACTCGCGTTATCGCTAGCCGTTGAAAAACGAGCCATCCATCTCATTATCGTCGCGACCGTCGTTGTCGCGGTGAAAGCGTTCCTTGTTCCGTTTGTGATTAAACGAATGGCAGAACGCTCGGGAGCTTCCATGCGCTTGTCTTCATCCCTCCGTCCATCCGCGAGTTGGTTTGTTGGCGGACTCGTCTTTGGCTTTGGCGTATTCCTTGCTCTACAGTCGCCGCTCTTATTGGGTGGAGAAACGTCCAGTTCGATGCCGGAACTTCTTCCCATTTCTGTCGGGGTCGTTTTTGTAGGAATGGTGATGATGATTTTACGTAAGGATTTGATCTCTCAGATGGTCGGATTTCTTGTTCTTGAAAATGGCATCGCCGCCTTCTCTTTGAGCGCGCTTGGTGGGGTTCCTGTTGCCATTGAGTTCGGCGTCTATTCCGCGGTGCTGATCGGAGCGATTCTGATGGCAACACTCAGCCACCGGGTCCAGGAATTATTTGGGATCCATGACACCTCTCACTTGAGTGAACTGACCGACTAATTATGTCTTTCTTTTTTCTTATTGGTATCCTTCTGCTCTCTTCTCTCGTTTGTCTCTTGCCACAGATGACCGGACGCTCCTTGAGGCTTGTCGGGTTATCTTCTTCGATTGTTACGCTAGTTGCTCTTGTGTGGTATGTGGGCCCGGTCTTTGTAGGGATCATCCCCCAATGGCAAACATCCTGGTGGGAAATCAACAGGTTCTCGTCACTCATGGGACTTCTTGTCACGTGGTTGTATGCGTGTGCCATGCTCGTGAGCTATCACTATCTTGCGGTGGAGGAACGGAAGGGAATTCTCACGCTCAAGCACCTCCGTTTATACATGCTGAGCGTTCCGTTGTTCGTGCTTTCGATGGTTGTCGCCATTTTTGCAAACAATGTCGGACTTCTTTGGGTCGCCCTTGAAGCAACGACATTGTCAACGACGCTCCTGGTTTCTTTCTATGGAAAAAAGTCCTCCATGGAGGCGGCGTGGAAGTATATCGTCCTGTGTTCTACGGGTATTGCGCTCGGTCTCTTCGGTATTCTGGTATTGGGCTACGCGGGGTCGGGAGCAGGACTCCATGAGGCCGAGGCCTTCCGCATCAATCTTCTGTCCGAGGTGGCGCCTTCTATGAATCCTGGAGTCGTGATGTGGGCGTTCGTGTTTCTTTTTATCGGATTTGGTACGAAGATTGGATTTGTTCCCATGCATACTTGGCTTCCAGATGCGCACAGTAAAACGCCAGCGCCTGTGTCCGCGATGCTTTCGGGTATTCTCCTCAATGTTGCCTTCTTCACGCTTCTTAGATTCAAGGGAGTCGTCGATCAGACACTTGGTTCAGGTGACTGGACGAATCATTTTTTTCTGATCTTCGGTGTGCTCACGGTCTTGTTACCTTCCATCATTTTGCTCTCCCAGCGCAACTATAAACGCATGCTGGCTTACTCAAGCGTGGAACACATGGGAATCATGGCATTCCTTGTTGGGCTTGGGCCGATCGGGCTCGTGGCATTCACGACGCACATGATTGGTCACACGCTTGCTAAGTCGACCTTGTTCTTTGGGGCGGGAGAGTTACTCCAACGATTTGAGTCGACAAAATTCAGGCTGGTCCATGACGTGATGCGACGTGCCCCACGTACGGGGTTCTTGTTTCTGGGATCTCTTCTGTTACTCATCGCCGTACCACCATCTGGATTATTCCTGAGTGAGTATGTCCTAGTTGGAGAAGGAATGATGCAACATCCAGTTTTAACAGGGATCATTGTTTTAGGACTGGCCATGGCAGGGCTCGGTATGGTTCGCGCTGTGTTCGGGCTACTGTTTAGCCCGGCCATCGCTGACGAAAAACTCAATGTGCCCGTTGAGACATGGAACCTGACGCATACCGTCATGGTCATCCAACTGGTATTGGGAACTGCCTTCGGCCTCTGGATGCTCTCAGGCCAAGGGTGGAAGACGCTCTCTGAAATCAGTGCTTCTGTTTTCATCCTATGACATACGAACAACTCAAATCTTTTCTCCCGTCTTCTGCATCGATTCAGGGCGATGAAATCCGTTGTCGCGTTGAGACGGCCGAGTTTGCCCCTCTTGTTGAGACGCTCGTGAACGGACAGTCCGTCCCGTTGTCGTTGGTGTACGCGACAGACGATCGCAAGTCGCAGGATCAATTTGGCATTCACGCTGTGCTCTCGCTTGAGGAGAGCCAGTGGTTGCTCATCTCTACTTTCGTCCCAGCTCAGTCACCAGAATACCCAGCCCTGACCAAGTCGGTTATGGCCGCGCATTGGTATGAGCGGTATCTGCAAGACATGTTCGGAATTACTCCAGAGGGTCATCCCGATCCACGCAGACTCGTGCACCACGAGAATATTCCAGAAGGCACGCACCCACAGCGTAAAGATTTTGCTTGGGACACGAAGCTCGACCATGCATCCGTCCCGTATCCGATGCACCACGTGAGAGGAGAGGGGATCTGCGAGATTCCCGTTGGCCCGATCCACGCCGGTATCATCGAGCCGGGGCACTTCCGATTTAACGTTGCTGGTGAACGTATTATCACCCTCGAGGGCAAATTGTTTTTCACGCACAAAGGCGTGGAGAAGTTACTCGAAGACAAGACCCCTCTTGAGGCGCTCCCATTCATCGAACGACTTTCGGGTGACATGGCGGCGTCCCATGCGTTGGCATTCTGCCAAGCGATCGAGAAAATTTCTGGGACACAAGTGCCGGCGCGCGCCCAGGCTCTTCGTGTTGCTCTGTGCGAGTTGGAACGATTGACCATGCACATCCACGACCTCGCCAACATCGCCGGCATGGGAACGGCATACACCCTCATGGCCGCCAATGGATTCCGAGTGAAGGAGCGCCTCGTGCGGCTCTCGGAAAAACTTTTTGGGAACCGCTTCTGGCGCGGGGCGATTGTTCCTGGTGGAGTGACTCGAGATTGGAGTGCGGGTGAATTGAGGCTCGTCAAAGAAACCGCGAAGGGGGCCGTGGAGGAGATGCAGAAGCTCATCTGCATGGCCATGCAGTCCGACGGTCTTCGCGAGCGTCTCGAAACGTCGGGGGTGCTGAAGCGGGATGCGGCCATTGCGTACGGGGCGCTGGGACTTCCGGCGCGAGCCTCTGGTGTTCTGCGGGATGTGCGAGTGGATCACCCCTATGCGGCTTATGATCAACATCCATTTGAACTCGTTCATGCCGTCGATGGCGACGTCTATGCGCGATACCAGTGTCGTGTGGGAGAGCTCGCTGTATCTCTGAAGCTTTTGGAGGAGGTCGTGGGTATGCACGTTGGTGATCCAGTACACAGCGGAGTTTCTCTCAAGGACGGATCCGGAGTCGGCGCGGTTGAATCCTGGCGCGGCGAGATTCTCACCGTGGTTCACCTGAAGGATGGAAAGATTGAGAGGTGTATGCCTCGTGACCCGTCGTTCTGCAACTGGCCACTGTTTGGAGAGATTGGTCCTGGGAATATCGTCCCGGACTTCCCACTGTGCAACAAGTCGCTCAACCTGAGTTACTCAGGAACGGATATGTAGAACAACCTTACAAAAGAATAAGAACGCCCCTAAAGGGGCTATGAAAATTTCATAGGGGCTTTCCTGCCCGCCATAGCTTCAGCGACGGCGGGAGCCCCGTTCATCAGCAGCTCGGCCGCCTGGTCGGGTTGTTTTGTTTGCAGCAGAAATAAAATCCCGCCGTCGCTGTTGCAGCTATGGCGGGCAGGCCCGGCCGCGAGGGTCGGGATCGTGGTGAGCGGGGGGTCTCACGGGTTGAGGATTACCCGCAGGCTCACGTGGCGGCCGCGAGGGTCGCCAAGGAGGATGACGTCTCGATCCTCCAGGCGACGAACCCTGTTGGGCGGCACCGGCGAGAACCGATCGCTCCTTGTGTGTCGCACCCAGGTGGTCCCGGTGCGGTGGTCGACCAATGCCTTGATGGCGGGTCCACCAACATCGAGCTGGAGGGCGGCGTGGAGCCGCGAGATGATGGGTCGGATCCCCGGCTGGATCTGCGCGAGCAGATCGCTCAGATCCAGCTCCGGCCGAATTGGAGGGTTCTGTTTGAGGTCCCTGCGTCCGATGCGAACAGGCACCTCGAGCATCGCGACGGGGATCACCGCCAGGTAGGCTCCTTCGGGGAACGTCATCTCGTCGATCCCGATCACGTGCAGGGTGATCTTCGGTCCGGTGAGGACCAGCCCCTGCTGGACACCCAGTACGGGCAGGTACTTCGTCTCCTCGATCGTCGGGGGCTCGTCGAGGTCTGCGCCGCAGTGGGAGCAGATGATCTGCCCGTGGACGAAGGGCTCGTGGCACTCGGGACAGTTGGGCATCAGCGCCTCCCACCCAGACCCTTGAGGGGATCGACGGTGTAGGCATTGGTGATCGAGCCCCCGGCCATCGATGTACCCGTGCGTCCCAGGTCGATCTGGTCGGCGTCAGGTTGCATCGATGCGGTGTGGAGTTCGTCCATGATGGCGGCCGTGGCGTCGTCGCCGGCGCGGCGGTACAAACGGGATGCGTCTTCATATGCGCGCTCATCGGCCATCTTGGACGCGGCGAGCATGAGCAGGACCTTGCGCACCTGATCGTCCACGGGGGACTGCTGGGTTGCATCGGCCACGAAGGTGACGGGCACCTCGATCGTGTGCTCGAAGGGCTGTCGCGTAGTGCGGTTGCGTCCACGCAGGGTCAAGTAGAGGACTTCCATCCTGCCCGGGGTGGGCGCCGCGACCTCGAGTTCGACCAGGTACTGAGCCCCGCGGTGGAGATCCACAGCGCCGGTGTGGTCTCGGAAGCTCTGCCTGTTGGCGAGCTTGAGTTCCCGGATCTGCGGCATCATGCTCGTCACCGAAATGAGGGTGACACCACTGGCGGTGCGGCCCTCGATCTCGAACCGGTCGATGGCAGTGTCGCGCAGGAACGCGAGCTCGGCCAGCATGTGGCCTTCGAGCGTCTGCACGTCCATGACGTGCTTGAGGAAGCTCCCGCCACCGGCGCGGATGGCGACTTGCTGGAGCAGGCTCCAGTTGTAATCGCTACCGGTCCCGTAGACGGAGAGCGGGATGTGACGGCTTCGCGCCGTGTCCGCCAGCTCGACGAGCTGCGGGTGGTCCGTCTGCGGTCAGGAAGACTGGCCGTCGGTGAACAGGATGATGCGCGGGAGCGCTCCTCTTGAGACCAATGGGGTCACGGCGAGCTGAAGACCCGCGGAGATGTTGGTGTTGTCCTCCGGGTGGAGTGTCTCGACCGCTCTCTGGATGCGCTGCCGGGTGTCGGGCGTCATGCGAGTCTGGGGGACGACCAGCCGCCCGTTGGTGCTGAACACCGACAACAGGACGGAGTCCCGATCCGTGAGCTCCGCGAGGAGTTCGAAGATTGACCCCTTGACGACCTCAAGCTTGGAAGGAGCGTCGGGTTTGGCCGCATTGGCCATGGAGCCGGAGACATCCACGACGAGCCGGATGTCAACCGGCGCCGTGATGCGTCGGGGGCTCGTCTTGGGGCGTGTGTTGACGAGCACATGCACCAGCGTGGGTGCGGCGGCGAGGACGTGCGTCCGACCGAGTCGGATACTCACGTCGAGCAGGGCGTCTGGGGCGAGTTCGATTCCGTCCATGGAGTCTCCCTTGGGATGAAACGGCATAAACTACTTATCGCAGTTTGGTCGATATGTCAACCCATTATGTTATGATGTGGCTACTAAACATTCCTCGTCATTGCGAGGCCAAAGGCCGAAGCAATCCTGTTATGATTGATGATTTACTGGCAAAACTCAACGGTGAACAACAACAGGCCGTCACCCACATTGAGGGGCCGCTCATGATTGTCGCCGGCGCGGGGACAGGAAAGACGACCGTGGTCACGCACCGGATCGCCTGGCTCATCGACCAGGGTCATGCCAAGCCCGAGGAGATTTTGGCACTCACATTTACCGACAAGGCGGCCGGGGAGATGGAGGAACGAGTCGATCGGTTACTACCCTATGGCTATGTCGATCTTCAGATCTCGACCTTCCACTCGTTTGCCGAGAAACTTCTGCGGCAGTACGGAGCAGAGCTTGGACTCTCGCGTGATTTCAAACTCATGACCGAGCTGGATGCGTGGCTCCTCGCCCGACAACATTTCGATCGCTTTGAACTCGACTATTATCGCCCGTTGGGGAATCCGACCAAGTACATTCGTTCGTTGCTCACGCACTTCTCGCGAGCAAAGGACGTGGGAATCGACCCTGATGAGTACCTCAAGTTCGTCGAGGGTAGAAAAGCCGATTTCGATTCCGCACAAGCTGATGAGGCGGCGACAAGTGAGATCGCGAGACTCGAGGAACTGGCTCGTGCCTACGCAACCTACCAGTCGATTCTCCTTGAGCACGACTCGCTCGACTTTGGCGACCTCATGCTCTACACGCTCAAGCTCTTGCGCAATCGTCCAACCGTTCGTGACCAAATCCGAGCCCGCTTCAAGTTTGTTCTCGTAGACGAATTTCAGGATACTAACGACGCTCAGTACGAGATCGTCAAACTCATTGCCGAGCCGCGGCGTAACCTCACCGTGGTCGGCGATGACGATCAATCAATTTATAAATTCCGCGGCGCATCGCTCGCCAACATTTTGAAATTCGAGGAGGATTTTCCGGACGCCAAACGTGTCGTGCTCATCAAGAACTACCGATCCGCCCAGGAGATTCTCGACCGCGCCCATGCGTTCATCCAGCACAACAATCCCAATCGACTTGAAGCCGCGGCTGAACGGAATCTTTCAAAAAAACTCGAGGCCGGTCTTGATCTCGCCGCGCAGATCGAACACATCCACGCGCTCACGGCGACGGAAGAAGTAGCGCGCGTCGTTGAGCGGATCGTCGGACTCAAGAGCGAAGAGGGGACTGACTGGAGCGACTTTGCGATTTTGGTTCGCTCGAATGCCGCCGGTATGGATTTCGCCGTCGCACTCGAGCGACACAAGATTCCGTATCAGTTCCTTGCGCTCTCGGGGCTCTACACAAAGCCTGTCGTGCTCGACCTGATGGCGTACATGCGAGTCATCGACAACCCGTTTGATAGCCCGAGTTTTTATCGGTTGTTGGTCAGCCGTATCGTCGGGGTCAGGCAGAGAAGCATTCTTGAGCTCAACCAGTGGGCTCTGCAAAAAGGAAAATCGTTGTTCGAGGCCTGTGAGCAAGCGAGTCTTATTTTGGAAGTGCCACTCGACGATAAGCAAGCGATCCAGCGGCTCCTTTCACAACTCATAGAGTTTCAACGAGCCGCGCGCATACGTCCGGTGGGTGAACTGTTTGTGATCGTCGCAAAGGACTCCGGCTACCTCGAACAATTGAACAAACTTTCTGAACAGAAGAAACTCGACAGCTTTAGTTACCTCCAGCAGTTCTATCAGCGCCTCAAGTCGTTTGAGCGGCGCAGTGAACATCCGGTCTTGCACAACTTCCTTGCGGAGTTTGCCCATGAGCGCGACGCGGGCGAGGAAGGCTCGCTCAGTATCGATCTTGAATCGGGACCGGACATGGTGCGCATCATGACGGTGCACGCGGCCAAGGGGCTTGAGTTCAAGCATGTGTTTGTCGTGAACCTCGTGGCGCAACGTTTCCCCACAAATCAAAAGAGCGACGCGATCCCATTGCCTGAAGGTTTGGGTTCGAGTCCTGCAAATGACAAGGACGCGCACTTGGAGGAAGAGAGACGGCTTTTTTACGTGGCCATGACGCGTGCCAAGCAGGGTCTCTACTTCACGTCCGCTGAAGACTATGGCGGTGCTCGCGCGCGGAAGCTTTCACGATTCCTCAACGAACTCGGTTACGATGCTCCTGAAGCTCCTCGCGCGGTACTCGAGCTTTTCGATGAAGATCAAGATTCTCCTACAACCTACAACCTCGCCCCTACAGCCTTCCCCCTTCCCAAACAATTTTCCTTCACACAACTTGCCGCGTTCAAGACCTGTCCTTTGCAGTACAAGTTTGCGCATGTGCTCAAGGTGCCGGTGATGGGGAAGTGGACCTTCTCCTATGGAAAGACCATGCACAATACTCTGCAAAGGTTCTTCACGCTGTGGCTGGAGCGGACGGGTTCCAAGCAGACATCCCTATTCGGTTCCCCTCCTTTTCAAGGAGGGGATAGGGGTGGTTATGATGGAGTGGTTGCAAGTGAGCAGTTGCCGGTTTCGTGGAAGGAGCTCGAGGAGGCGTATCGCACCTGTTGGCAGGATGAGTGGTTTATCAATGATCAGCAACGCGAGCAGTATCGGGAGCAAGGACTTGCGTCGTTGAAGGAGTTGTATCACCAAATTCACGATTCACGACCTGACCCCATGGCGGTTGAGCAAGCGTTCACGATGAAGTTTGGGGACGTTGTGCTCAAGGGACGTATCGATCGGATCGATCGTTTCGAGGATGGGATCGAAATTATCGACTACAAGACGGGTTCACCTAAAACCGAGCTTACCAAGGAAGACAAAGAACAACTTTTCCTGTACCAACTTGCGGCTCGAGACATTCTCGGTCTCGTTCCTAAAAAACTGACCTACCACTACCTCACCGACAACAGCCAAGTTTCTTTTTTGGGAACCGATGACCAGCTACTGGACCTTCAGGAGTCGATTGTCACCCGCGTTCAGGCGATCCGTTCATCGAAGTTTGAACCGACACCTGGCTTTCATTGTCAGTTTTGTGACTTTGCCGATATCTGTGAATTTCGACAATCGTAAGTTTGGTATAATGAATGAGTAATCGCTAATTACGAATGGGATACGAATATACGAATTACGAATAGGAATAGAAAGAGCCATTCGTATATTCGTACAATTCGTAATTCGTCGATCTATGGCTCTCTCTTCACTCCGAGATTTACTTTCCGGTTCCACGCTTAATCGTCCAGGCGTACGACGATCGATTAACGCGTCGATGGTTGTTCAGGCCGCGAACCGAATCATTCCTGGGTCTCTCGCCGGTATGCTGGTACATGAAGTGGAAGCGATTTCATTTAAAGACGGTGTGCTTCGCCTTCGTGCGAAGACGGCGGCCGCACGACATGGAGTGAAGGGGATCGAGGAACATGTTCTAACAAAGCTTCGTCAAGACTTTCCCTCACTCAAGATTGACCGTATTCAGACGTTCCTCTCAAAAGAACCTTCTCGTTATGAGCTTCCGTAGCTACCTCATCTTCATGACGCTTGCGACGGTGGCCGCCTGGATCGCCTGGGCCGTTGTCCTGCATGGCGTGGACCCAACGCGTTCAGGAGTCGTCGGGTTTTTGTTGTTCTACCTCACCTTTATCATGGCCGTGTTTGGAACGATCTCGACCCTTGGACTCTTAGTCCGTCTGTGGCGATCAAAGGGGGAGCTGGCGTCGCGTATCGCCATGCGCTCACTTCGTCACGGCATTCTCCTGAGTATTCTTTTGACCAGTTCGCTACTCCTCTTTTCACAAAACTGGTTCCGGTGGTGGACCATGCTTTTGATGGTGATTATCGTGGCCTTCATTGAGATGGCTTTTCTTTCGTCACGTCAGTCTTGAACACGAAAACTGTCCAAGCCAAGCCTTGCTGTGGAAACCTGTGGCTGGTAAACTTGAGGTCGTTAAGCCTCTCATTTTTGTATGTTCAATAAGCTCCTGGGAAGATTTTCAAAGGATCTGGGCATTGATCTTGGAACGTCCAACACGCTCGTCTATTCAAAGGACGGAGGAATTGTGATTAATGAGCCCTCCATCGTCGCGGTCAATATCCGTACAGATCAGATTCTCTCGGTTGGAAAAGACGCCAAGGACATGCTCGGGAAGACGCCTCCGCATATTCAGATTACGAAACCCCTTTCAAAAGGAGTGATTTCCGACTTTGAAGTCACGGAGAAAATGCTCAAGTATTTTATTGATAAGGTCCATGATGAGTCTTTTACGTTTGTTCCACGCCCCAGTGTTGTCATTGGTGTGCCGCTTGAGACAACGGAAGTGGAGCGCAAGGCGATTGAAGATGCGGCTCTTTCGGCGGGCGCTCGCAAAGTACACTTGGTTGAGAATCCTCTCCTTGCCGCTCTTGGGGCGCGGCTTCCGCTGTCAGAGGCGGTTGGGATGATGGTCGTAGATATTGGCGGCGGAACGACCGAGATCGCCGTCATGTCGCTTGCAGGTGTTGTGACATGGAGGTCACTCGATGTCGCGGGAGAAGAGATGAACAAAAATATTATTCAGTACGCCCGTGACAACTTTAATTTGTTACTGGGTGAACGCATCGCGGAACGTCTGAAGATGCGCATCGGATCTGCCGTTGAACCGGAGGAGCCCATGGAAATCGAGATGCGCGGCCGAGATCTCCTCTCGGGTCTTCCCAAGGAAATCATCATCAACGATAGCCAGATTCGCGAAGCGCTTGCACGCTCGGTGCGAACGATCGTCGAAAATATCAAGGCCACACTGGAAACGACGCCGCCAGAACTCGTTGCTGATATTTACGAGCGGGGGATTGTGTTGACCGGTGGTGGGGCTCTTTTGCGAGGGATGGACACGCTCATCTCCCGCCAGGCAGCGATACCCGTGCGAGTGGCAGATGATCCGCTTACCTGTGTTGTTCGCGGTGCCGGACTTCTGTTAGAAGATCCACAGCTCTTGAAAGATATCTCTTTGCCGTCCGCGACCGAAGGCAGCATCATTTAGCATGCTACCTGTAGTGAGCAACGTCGAACTATGAAATCAAGCGCCACAGGTAGGAAGCGCTTTCGCCGCACGATCGTGGCGGCGGTCATCGTTGTTCTTGCGCTCTTTTTTTCTTTTCAGGGACTTCTGACGACCGTCATCGCTCCCGTGGCCGCCCCGTTGGTAGGACTTGGAAGCTGGATTTCCGACCAGGTTTTCTGGTGGCAGGAAAGCTCAAACATTTCCTCGAAAGCCTTGCAAAATCTTTATAAGGAACGGGAAGCGTTCGCGATTCAGGCGCAGGAAACGCAAGCCCTGCGTGATGAGAATGAACTCCTCAAGGCAGAGCTTGGGTTTACAGAGCGGGCAGGAGTGGAATACATTGCCGCTTCTGTTCTCGCGAAGAGCATCTCTCATTCCGTCAGTCGTTTCGTGATAGACGTGGGAACAGATGACGGAGCACAATTGGGCGCCGCGGCCGTAACCGGGGAGGGAATCTATGTCGGAAAGATCACGGATGTCGGCAAGCACTCAGCAACCGTGAGTGCGTTAACAGATCCAACACACTCCGTGGCCGTGAGCCTCTTGAACGAGAGTCGAACGATTGGTGTTGCGACCGGTTCCGTGGGTGATCTTCTTCAGATTGACTTCATTCCCACAGACGAGGTTATTAGACAAAATGATCTTGTCGTCACTTCAGGCTTGGAAGATCTCATTCCCAGTGGGCTCATTGTGGGTGTGGTAAACACCATTACCGAGCTCACCGGATCTCCGTTCCAGCAAGCGATCGTCGAACCGCTGTCAGACATGAGACGACTTTCGGTTGTGCTCATTCTCAATCCCACATCGGTCCAGCCATGACAAGAATCTTCCTCCATCTCCTTCTTCTGATTCTGCTTTTCACCCTTCAGGTGAGCTTCATTCAAGCTCTCCCGTACCCGCTCGACCGGATTCCCCTCGTCCTTGTTGTGACGATTTACCTCTACCAATACAGCAACCAGACGTCGATTTGGTGGTGGCTGATCTCGTATGGCTTTGTTCTGGATCTTCTCGCTATCTCGGTCGCGCCGTTCGAAGCTCTTTCCTATGCCTTCGCCGCGTTTACGATGGTGCTCCTGGTGGGACACGTGTTCACGAACCGCTCGTTCTATGGCATGGCGGGCACGGCCCTCCTGTGTCTGGTTGTGTTAGTTCTGAGCGAACTCACGCTCATCGGGACAGCACACCTATTTACCTCGACCCGCTTTTCTTGGCAGGACGTTGTTTTTTCGGGACTGTGGGCCATGGGCTTTGCCTGTTTCCTCCTTCTGTTCATTTTTCCTTTTCTGCGCCGCATCCGATCCTTTCTGTCTAAACGCCTTCTCGAGCGTCTGTAATCCCCATGTTTCCATTTAGACGACCATCCTCACATAATCTCTTCCGTCTTCAGCAAGATGGCCGATTTGGGACTCTAGATGGGGACATGACCGAGACGGAGCTTGAGTCGTTTGTTGCTGGAGGGCTGTTTGCGCGCGGTCGCCACCAAGGACGTGGACCTGTTCCCCTCACCATCTCCATCTCGCGCAAACGTTTACGGATGGGAATTGGCATCGTCCTGGCGGTTGCCGCGTTGTTCATCGGTCGTTCCGCGCATTTGCAGATCATCCGCGGGGAACACTTTACCGTCCTTTCAAGCCAGAATAAGGAGCGCGTAGAGTTGGTGCTTCCTTCACGTGGGCTCATTTCGGATAGTGAAGGAACGCCTCTTGCCTGGAATGAACCGGCGTTCGTGCTTACCATGACCGCAGTGGATCTCCCGCTGAGTGAGGAGCGCGATACGTTGTTTGCTCGCGTGGCCAATCTCATCGGGGCTCAACCAACAGATTTAGATCTTTTACTTTCGCAATACGCGGCTCGTCCCTATGACGCGATTCCTATCGCCGACGATCTGCCTTATGAGTCTGCTATCCGTTTAGCGATCGAGGTGTCGGATCTTCCCGGATTTTCTCTCACGACACGAACGAAACGCATCTACTCTTCGTCCGCGCCATCCCTTTCGCATCTGCTGGGATACACAGGATCACTCAGCGTTGCAGATTTTGAGGAGTATGAAGGTGAAGGGTATCGACTCATCGACTCAATCGGAAAGGTTGGAATTGAACGCGAACACGAATCGCTTCTCCGAGGGATTCCCGGCAAGTTGGTGTACGAGGTTGACGCCCTGGGGCGAAAGTTGTCGATTCTTGGCAAGGAGGATCCGACTGAAGGCTCTAACCTCACGCTCACCGTCAATGCGGATTTTCAAAAATACATTGAGACACAACTTCAAGCCACGCTTGACCGTGTCGGCGCATCGCGAGGTTCCGTTGTCGCCCTGGATCCGCGCACAGGCGCCGTTCATGCGCTTGTCAGTTTGCCGACCTACGACGTCAACGAGTTTTCTGAAGGCATCTCCACCGACCGGTACGCGGCGCTCACGCAAGACGAAGATCAGCCACTGTTCTTTCGTGCGATTTCCGGAGAGTTTCCATCCGGGTCAACGTTCAAACCAGTCGTCGCCTACGCGGCGCTTGCCGAAGGGATTGTCAGTGAACACACGTCGTTTGTCTCCAGCGGCGGCCTACGCATTGGACAATGGTTTTTTCCCGATTGGAAGGCGGGTGGGCACGGAGTGACCGACATACGCAAAGCGCTATCTGAATCAGTGAACACCTATTTCTACATCATTGGAGGCGGATTCGATACCGTGACGGGATTGGGCGTTGAGCGCATCGTGGATTACGCCGAGCGCTTCGGATTTGGGTCACTGACCGGTATCGATGTGCCAAGTGAAGCTGATGGATTCCTTCCATCCAAGGAGTGGAAGCAGGACGTGAAAGGGGAGAGATGGTATGTTGGAGACACGTACCACTTGGCGATCGGTCAAGGAGATTTTCTCACGACGCCATTGCAAATGGCCGTAGCAACGGGGGTGATCGCCAACGGAGGGAAAAAAGTCACACCGTATGTTGTCGGATCTGCGGATGGATTTGGCGAACAGATCCTGCAACACGCACCGCCTACAGATATCGATGGACTCGACAGCTACGCCTTGTCGATTGTGCGTCAGGGAATGAGACAGACGGTGACACAGGGAAGCGCGCGGAGCTTGAGTACACTCTCAGAAACTGTCGCGGGAAAAACAGGAACAGCCCAGACGCCCGGAGACCGCCCCTATCATTCCTGGTTTACCGGCTTTGGCCCGTATGAGGATCCGTCGATTGCCCTGGTGGTCCTCATTGAAGAGGGCGGAGAAAGCAATGACGCCGCGGTTCCGCTCGCGCGACAAATTCTTGATTGGTGGTTTTTGTACGGTGATGAATAGCCTTATGAAAAATTTTCTTTCAATCCTTGCTCTCGCATCTTTCCTGTTTCCTCTGCCGTTGTTCGCCCAAGAGGGTTTCACGGCTCGTCGAGTGGATGCGCAGATCGTCGAAATGACCTCGGTGCAGGAACTGGAGGGCGGAGTTTCCCAGTATACATTCACTGCCCGGTCGGAATTTGGGGAGCCATTCTCTGTCGATACGGTGGATTCGTTTGTTGCCGGAGTTGGGTTTGATCTGCGTGTCGGTGACCAGGTAGTTCTTCGCATCATCGACGCTCCGGACGGCATGGAGGTGTACCTGGATGATGTACGACGAGAGTCGGGGATCTGGTGGTTAGTGGGGTTCTTTGTCGTCTTGACGCTCGCAGTCGGATTGATTCGAGGGTTCTTGTCGCTCATCGGGCTGGCGGTGACGCTCGCCGTTCTGATCCTTGGACTCTTCCCGGCGATTCTGCGTGGCGTTGATCCTATGCTTGCGACGGTTATGGCCTCTGCCGTTATCCTCTTGGTCAACATGCACCTCTCTCACGGCCTGAACCGTCAGACGTTCTTTGCTTTTTTGAGTACCCTCGCTGGCCTGGGTCTTGTGGTGGTCTTTACCGATGTGTTTCTCACGCTTGCAAGGCTCTCAGGGCTCGCCTCAGAGGAAGGGGCACTCCTCTTTTGGGAACTTGATCCGGTTCAGGTTCCGGTTGGCATCCTCGCCGCGGGAATCATTCTTGGAGCGGTAGGAGTGTTGGATGACATTGCGGTCACCCAATCAGAGACGGTGCAGGAGTTATTGCTCGCCAATCCCTACACGACTCGTCGTGAGCTATTCAAACAGGCTATGCGTATTGGTCGCCACCACATTGCCTCCACCGTGAACACGCTCATCTTGGTGTATGCGGGTGCCGCCCTTCCCGCGTTTCTTCTTTTTATGAACCAGTTCGGTGGCTACCAGGACTTTCTTCAAAATGAACTCGTGGCTGAAGAGCTTGTCCGTACCCTTGCCGGCACCTGCGCCCTTGTCTTGCTTGTTCCATTAAGTACCTGGTTTGCCACACTTAACCCCAAAGTCGTTGACAAGCACCCCAAACAACCGTAGCCTGAATGTGCCACTCGAAGAATTTTCGGGTGGTCATTGTTTGAAAGATTATGCCAACCTATTTATCCGCAGAAGCACTTGAAGACATGAAGAAGGAACTCGAGTGGCGCAAAAAAGTAGAGCGCAGAGAGATCGCCGAGAAAATCCTTCACGCCAAGGAGATGGGAGACCTCTCCGAAAATTTTGAATACCAAACAGCCAAGGAAGAGCAGGCTCTCAATGAGACCCGCATCCTGGATTTGGAGGACATTATGCATGACGTCGTGATCGTCAAAGATACGACCGGCGCTGAGGAAATTGCTCTCGGAACAACGTTTATTGTTGAGACGGATGGAAAGAAAAAGACATTCTCACTGGTGGGATCAAACGAAGCCAACCCGCTTGAGGGAAAAATTAGCAACGAGTCACCGATTGGTTTGGCCTTCCTGGGCGCCAGGCCCGGTGAGGAAGTCGAGTTTCAAGCTCCCTCCGGGAAAATTCAATATCGCATCCTTGAGATCCATTAATCTCACTACCTGTAGTGAGCAACGTCGAACTATGACACAGGAAGAACAAGATCGCCTTGGCCGACTCCAAAGACTCCGCGATAGCGGAGTGGATCCCTATCCGACAAAGGGGAATCGAACCATGAAGGTGCGAGAGTTCCTTGAACAGTTCGAGAGGATCCAGACACAGGCAACCCCCCTTACGCTCGTAGGGCGTGTTCGTCTTCTGCGTCCACATGGGGGACTGACGTTCGGTCAGATTCAGGATGAAAGTGGTCTCGTGCAGATGGCCTTTCGCAAGGATCATCTTGGCGAGGAACGGTACAAGGAGATTCAACAGACGATCGATCTGGGAGATTTTGTAGAGCTGACCGGTTCGGCATTCACGACTAAGAAAGGGGAACGGTCGCTTGATGTAACAACTCTGCGCTTACTGACAAAAGCCATCCTCCCGCTTCCGGAAAAGTGGCACGGGATCAGCGACGTAGAAACACGTTTCCGTAAACGCTATCTGGACCTCATCATGAATGATGAGGCGCGAAACACACTCCTGAAGCGGAGTCGTATCGTCTCGGCGATCCGCTCACTGCTTGATTCCCGTGACTTCATCGAAGTCGAAACGCCGACGCTTCAGCCGATCTACGGCGGAGGATTTGCCCGACCGTTTGTCACACACCACAACGCATTGGACGCGGATTTTTATTTGCGCATTTCCGATGAGATGTACCTTAAGCGCCTGCTCGTCGGTGGATTTGAGAAAGTCTACGAGATCACAAAGGTGTTCCGCAACGAGGGCATCGACCGCGACCACAATCCGGAGTTCACCATGTTTGAGGCGCAAATCGCCTACGAGAACTATGAGTACGGCATGAATTTGTTTGAAGAGATCTTTGAATACGCGAGCCAGCAAGCGAGCGGAAACACGCAGGTTTTGCACGGCGATGTCATGATTGAATTGAAGCGGCCGTGGAAGCGGATGAGGCTGATTGATGCCGTTGAGGTAATCGGCGGAGTCCCGGCCTCAACGTGGCAGGATTTTGGGAGCGCGATGGAAGTGATGGACAAGGCACTTCCAAAAGGCAAACGAGGCGAACTCAAACGAATCACGAGCGTCGGAGAACTTTTGGCGTTCGCCTTTGAAGAACTCGTAGAAGAAAAACTCATCCAGCCGACGATCATCTATGACTATCCCGTCGAGGTCTCGCCGCTTGCCAAAAAGTGCACCGCGGATCCTCGTTTCGTCGAACGGTTCGAGGCGTTCGCCTTGGGATCAGAAATCGGAAACAACTACTCGGAACTCAACGACCCGGTAGATCTCGAGAAGCGATTTCTTGAGGAGAAGGATCGGGAGAAAGCGGGATTTGATGAAGCTCACCAAACCGATAACGACTACCTCGAAGCGATCAAACACGGAATGCCACCGGCCTGCGGACTGGGGATTGGGGTTGATCGCATGGTGATGTTGCTCACAGGTTCACCCAATATCAAGGAAGTGATCCTCTTTCCAACCCTTCGACCAGAGCGTCCATTAGTGTGAATAAACGCGTTCTCGTTTTTGGCACCTTCGACGGTATCCATTCGGGTCACGAGTTTTTTCTGCGTTCGGCCAAGGCTCGGGGAACAGAGCTTGCCGTGGGGGTGGCTCGAGATCAGCATGTCCAGGAGTTCAAGGGACGTAAGCCGGCCATGTCCCAGACACGACGACTCGAAAAGATTTCAGTCCTCTCTTATGTAGATCAAGCGAGACTGTGCGATGAGGAGATCTCGAGCTTCAGCATCGTTGAGGATCTCGCTCCAGATCTCATTGTCTTAGGTCACGACCAAAACGATCTAGAGTCAGCTCTGCTTACCTGGATGAGCGAGAGTGGACACTACGTCCCCATGATGCGACTCAAAAAAATATGAAACCTGTCAAAGAGATCGAAATCGCTGTTGGGATCTGCGAGCGCGATGGAAAAATTTTGCTCATTCAACGTCGCGATACAAATCCCATGTGGGATAAACAATGGGAATTTCCAGGAGGCAAGCTCGAGGTAGGGGAGTCACCTGAATTGGCTGTCAGGCGAGAGATTAGCGAGGAGACGGGTCTCACCATTCTTGAGTCGAATTTTTTTCTCCTGCATCATCACGACTGGGAATTGCCAGAGAAAATTTTGCGTGTCCGTGTTCACTGTTTTCATTGCCTGGTAGGGAAGGGGGATGTAAGGCTTGAGGAGGAAAAGGCGTATACGCATGCCTGGCCGACACCGACAGGGGCACTCGACTACGACAGCCTTTCCGCGAACAACGATATCCTTCAGCGATTCCTGCGTGCTCGGACACATAAAGAGGTTTAACGAGGCTCTATGGCGCATCGGGATTACTTCAAACAGGCTCAAAAGCGGCGGTATCAGTCCCGAAGCTATCGCAACCCGCATTTAGATGGGCACAAGCCCGTTGCATGGAAACGCATCGGTGTGGCTGTTGGGGTTGTAAGTCTCTTGTTGGTGACAACCGCTTTTTTCTTTGGTCACGATTGGTTTGAGATCCAGCACGTGGAGGTGAGGGGAGTGGAGTACATTCCCACGCAGGAGCTGGAATCGGCCATCACCGTATACGCGGATGAGTCGGCGCTATTGTTTTTTCACAGGTCAAACCGTTTTCTTTTTTCCTCTGACGTTCTCGCTCAAGCGCTTGAGGATCAGTTTGCCCTCTCATCGGTTTCCATTGGACTGCGAGAGGGGACGATCTTCGTAGAACTTGAGGAGCGTACCTCCAACCTTTTCTGGAAGACGCAGGATCGTCTGTTTGTCGTTGACCTGGAGGGGATTGTCGTACGAGAGATCACAGACCCAGAAGACAGCATGTTGCAACAGCCAAACTTGAAGAAGCTCCCCATCTTTGTTGACGCAAATGACGTGGAGGTACATGTAGGGTCACCTGTTCTCACGCCAGAGGAAATCGAAAGTGCGTTTCATTTTTTTACGTCACTTGAGACCGCTGGGATTGCCTACACCTATATCGAATTGGACCGCCTGGCAGGGAAGTGGGTTCAGCTCATGACACAGGTGGGCTACAGTATCCTCTTTGACCTCACGGGAAATATCGATGAGCAGTTCCGTAACCTCATGGTGGTCTTACAGGAGCAAGTAGAAGATCCCACGCGTCTTGAGTACATTGATTTACGATTTGGAGACAAGGTCTACTTCAAATAGATTGGACAAGGAGACCCTAGGGTGTCGTAGAAGGTTTATTGTACGACGCCAGTATAATCACTCTCCGTTATCAAAAGAGATCCCCCGCCTTCTAGAAAAAGTTGGTGAGGTACACGACAATCAGCGTGATCACCCCCATCAGGAACATCGTGAGACCGATAAGCGCCAAGGCAAGAATAAGCGCATCATCCTTCCCTACTCCCTTAATGAGATTGATGCTGATGATCATGAACGCGCTGAATGGGATGACCGTGAACATCCAGCCGAGAATTTTGAGGGTGAGAACAAGAGACATAGATTAGAACGATATAAGATAGTCGAGCGGATCTGTGGGAATGCCGTTCAGGCGGGCTTCAAAGTGAACATGTGGCCCTGTGGAGAGGCCTGTGCTCCCTACCGCTCCAATTTGGTCTCCACGCGACACAAATTGATCAGCCGTCACATCCATGCGTGAAAGGTGCGCGTAAAGCGTTGCCAGTCCATTGGCGTGGATAATCATGACGTAATTTCCATAGAGCGTTCCAGTCCGCGCCCAGGCGACATAGCCAGGAGCCGCTGCCCTTACAGGAGTCCCTGATGGAGCTGGGAGATCCAGGCCCGAATGCTCGAAGAGGTTTCGAAACGGATATGTGGGGTCGTGGAAATACACAGAGATGCCACGCAGGGTCGGATCGACCGGCCAGGACAAAATGGATGAATCCCCTAACTCATCCGTGGCGCTGAGCTTCCCTTCAATGTCTTTTTGGAGCTGAGAAATTTGCTGATTCAGGTAGGCCTGCTCCTCACGAAGATCGGTCAGAAGGGCTTGGAACTGTGCCTCGGAATTCTGCGTGGCTGAAAGGAGGGTCGACTTGGCCTCGACGGCTGTTTCAAGTCTGTTTTGCTCCTGTATCAATGATTTTCCAAGATCGGTGAGCTGATCCTTCTTCCCCTGTTGTGCCTCATGCTTCACTAAAAGATTTGCTTTAGAGTCACGCGCTGTTTCCACCGCGTCCTTCAAATCCGTGCTCACAGCCTCAAGCTGTTCCAGCGTGCTGAAAAATTCTGAAAACGAATCCGTTCCAAACACCAGTTGCAGAGGGAGTGAGTGATCCTGGACGTCGATCCTTTGTAGAATCTCGGCCACCAATTCCCTATCCCTGGCCATCACGTCCTCGAGATCATGAATCTCCTGCTCAATCAGGGCGATCTGCGCGTTGACGAGGTCAATTTCTGCCTCCGCCGCTTCAATATCAAGCTCCGTTTTGGCAATGCGGTTATCGAGCAAGTCCAGTTCACCATAGAGTGTCGCCGCTTGTGACTGCTTCTGTTCGATTTTGTCCTTATACGAATCAATCTGTCTGTTGAGTTGGTCGATGGACTGTTGTTTTTGCTGGATGGCTTCATTGAGGGCATTGAGCTCATCTGTGCTCAGCTCCTGTGCAAATCCAGACATTCCCGTTCCACTAAGGACGAGCAGAGCCAACACAATGCTTACGATAAGTGGTCGAGTCATGATGCGAGTTTGGTGATGGCCGTGTGAATGCGCGTTAACCCCTCTTCCTTACCCAGAACCCAGAGAAGATCAAAAGGGCCAGCTGATTGTGCTTGACCTGAAAGCGCAACACGCATTGGCCAGAGCACGTTTCCATTTTGATATCCGTTATCTCCAATATACTTCTTGATGGCACCTTCGATCAACTCGCGGGAGCTCAAGTCAATGGAGCCCATGAGCGTTTCTAGATTCTTGAGGTGCATGAGGGCATCCTGTGCATCGGCTTTTTTCCAGACGAGCGTCTCCGCGGTGTAGTCTGGAAGCTCGAGGTACATCTGTGCGCGCTGTGCGAGTTCCCCGAGCGTCGTGAGTCTTTCTTTTTCGACCGCGAGGATCTTCTCCTTCTGCGTGTCCTCGAGTCCTGAGGCTGTGCCCCAAAACGGTTTGACAAGCTCGAACAAGCGACTCGAGTCGATCGAACGAATATATTGTCCGTTCATCCAGTCGAGTTTGGTGCGGTCAAACACGGCGCCGCTCTTGTTCACACGAGACAGATCAAACGCGTCGATGAGCTCCTGGACCGTGTAGATCTCTCGATCCCCTGTTGGGTTGAACCCCAGGAGGGCGACAAAATTCACGAGAGCCTCGGGCAGATATCCCTTTGCGAGGTAATCCTCGACGGCCACGTCGCCCTGGCGCTTTGAGAGTTTCGACTTGTCGGCATTGAGAATGAGTGGAAGGTGCGCGAACAGCGGCATGGGGAATCCAAACGCCTTGTAGAGAATGACATGCTTGGGCACGCTTGAGATCCACTCCTCACCGCGGATGATATGCGTGACACCCATGAGGTGGTCATCCACGACAACAGCGAGATGGTATGTCGGGAACCCATCAGCCTTCATGAGGACTTGGTCGTCGATCTCAGAGTTGCTGATCGTGATGTTTCCTCGGATCTCATCGTGGAATGTTGTTTCGCCATCTGGAATGAGCAACCGAATGACATACGACTCCCTTGCCGCAAGCCGACGAGAAATTTCTTCTTTGTCGAGTTTCAAGCAATGGCGGTCGTATTTTGTTTGAAGCTTGGCGATTGTTTGTTGATTGCGCAGTTCCTCGAGTCGCTCCTTGGAACAAAAACAGTAGTAGGCACTCCCCTGCAGGGCGAGCATTTGTGCATGCTCCTTATAGATCTCGAGTCGGTGTGACTGCGTGTACGGACCGTTTGGACCCTTCTCTGCGAGCTTTCCGTTTACGAGAATCGGCCCTTCATCATAGGTGATCCCAACCGTCTCGAGAGTTCGGATCAACGACTCAACGGCTCCTTCCACAAGGCGCTCTCGATCCGTATCTTCGACGCGCACGAGGAATGTGCCGTCATGCTTTTTTGCAAAAAGAAAATTATAGAAGGCTGTTCGCAGTGAGCCAATGTGGAGGAATCCTGTTGGCGATGGAGGGAATCGAGTCTTAACGTTCATACGGTCCGGTCCCCCTCCTTTTTAAGCCTTGCCTGCCGGCAGGCAGGGAGGGGCTAGGGGTGGTTATCATCGTTCGTAAAATCTCCAGGAAGACTTTTAGTGTTGAGCGGAAGAACGTGCCTCGGCGGAGCGCTTCATGAACAATAAGGAGCGGGAACACGATGATGGCGTTGACGATGCGACGAGCACGACGAGGTTCGATCCACAGGCGCCAGAGCCATTCGAGTCCCAGACGAGAGAGTGCACGCGGTGCGCGGCGCTTCTGACCGGAGATCATCTCAAACGCGCCACCCACGCCGATCCAGATTTTGACGGACGGGCACTTGTCTTTTACCTGAGCGATGAACTGTTCTTGTTTGTGTTGACCTAGTGCCACGGCGACGACGGAGGGTAACGTTACGTTGATTCGATCAACAAGCTCATCGACCACCTCGAGTCGGCTCTCATTCCATCTAATACGTCCAGGATCCAGAGCGACGACATCGAGTGCATCGAATTTCTGTCGCATCTTTTGTGCTGACGACTCCGCCGCAGATGGTGCTCCACCGAGAAAAAGGACCCGAGTACCTCGATCTGCAGAGAGAGTGCACAGTCTCTCGAGGAGGTCGACACCCGGCACACGATGCTCAAGGCGATGATCACTCAAGGCGGCGGCGGCGTATTGCAGGCTCACGGAGTCGGCCATGGCGAGATCACTGCGATTCAGCAGATCCGCAAACGCCGGATTCTTCCTCGCAAGGAGCAAAAATTCGGCATTGGGTGTGGCAATGGTATGTCCCCCCTCTTGCGTGAGCCAAGATTCGAGCTTTGTCTCGAGTTCGACTCCCGAAAGGTCATCAATTCTTACGCCGAGGAATTCATGCCTCATAACCGGCGACATTATACCAAAATTTTGGACTTTTCCACATTGACTTTTTGCAATTAGCACTCTACACTTCTGAGTGCTAAAACCTCTTCGGAGCTTAGCTCCGAAATTCGGTGCTAAGCTCCGAACCGACTATGATGCCAAACAATTTTACACATAAGTCTCAGGAAGCGCTCCAGATGGCGCATGGAATCGCGGTCGAGCACGGCCAGCAGGCGCTTGAGCCCATTCACCTCTTGGCCGCTCTTTTGGAGCAAGACGACGGGGTTGTCGGGGCGGTCATCGACAAGGTGACTCCAGCTCGCGGCCGACTTCGCGGCGAGGTCGACAAAATCCTCGACGGCCTCCCTCACACGCCAGGCCCTGTCCCCCAGGGCGGCATGGCGCAGATCTACATGAGCCAGCAGATGGCGGACGTGTTGTCGCTCGCGCACAAGAGAGCGAAATCATTCTCCGACGAATTCATTTCCACCGAGCATCTCCTGCTGGGGCTTTTGGGCAACAAGGCCATTGCGCGGCTTCTTGCTAGCTATGAGATCGTCGAAGAAAAAATCATGGCGGCGCTCAAGGAGATTCGGGGCTCACAACGTGTTGACTCTCAAGAACCGGAAGGCCGCTACCAGGCGCTTGAAAAATACGGCAACGACCTCACCAAGCAAGCGCGTGACGGCAAACTCGACCCGATTATCGGCCGTGACTCCGAGATCCGTCGCGTCATGCAAGTGCTCTCTCGCCGTACAAAAAATAATCCAGTCCTCATCGGAGAAGCGGGCGTCGGCAAGACGGCGATCATCGAGGGTCTTGCCCAGCGCATCGCATCAGGCGATGTCCCCGAGTCGCTAAAAGAAAAGTCAGTCGTGGCGCTCGACCTGGGCGCGATGGTGGCAGGAACAAAGTATCGCGGTGAGTTTGAAGATCGTCTCAAGGCAGTCATCAAAGAAATCGAAGCCTCACAGGGCAAAGTCATTTTGTTTATCGATGAACTCCATACCCTCATAGGTACCGGCACCACCGAGGGCGGATCGCTCGACGCATCCAACATGCTCAAGCCCGCTCTTGCTCGCGGTGAACTGCGTGCGGTAGGTGCGACGACAATCAAAGAATATCAGAGATACATCGAGAAAGACCCAGCGCTTGAGCGGCGTTTCCAACCGGTGATGGTGGAGGAACCAAGCGTGCAGGACACCATCGCCATCCTGCGTGGTATCAAAGAAAAATACGAAGTGCATCATGGTGTGCGCATTTCTGACCCATCGCTTGTCGCGGCCGCCGAGCTCTCACATCGCTACATCACCGACCGTCACCTTCCCGACAAGGCCGTCGACCTCATTGACGAGGCCGGTTCCATGTTACGCATGCAGATTGACTCGATGCCCGAGGAGCTTGATCACCTCAAACGTGATCTTATGCGACTTGAGATTGAAACAAAGGCGCTGGTAAAAGAAGAGGACAGGGAATCAAAAGCACGCCTCGCCGAGATCGAAAAACAGATCGCTGACCTGAAGGAACAGACGGAAGGACTCGAGGGCAAGTGGCAAAACGAGAAGACAAAGATCACAGCCATTCAAGAAATCAAATCCGAGATCGACCAGCTTCGCGCGTCAGCGGAAGTTGAGGAACGACGTGGAGACCTCGAGAAAGTCGCCGAGATTCGCTATGCCCGCATCCCTGAACGGGAGAAGGCGCTCCACAAGGCAGAGAAAGAACTCACGTCACTCCAGAAAGAACGCGGACTCCTCAAAGAAGTCGTGGGCGAGGAAGACATCGCCGGCGTGGTTTCACGTTGGACACACATTCCCGTCTCCAAGATGCTCGAATCTGAAATGACCAAGCTCGCCCGCATGGAGGAGGAACTTGCTCGTCGAGTCGTTGGTCAGGAGGAAGCGATCAAGGCCGTATCAAACGCCCTGCGACGTTCTCGTGCCGGCATTGGCGAGGAGAAGCGGCCGATTGGGTCGTTCATCTTCCTGGGACCCACAGGCGTGGGAAAGACCGAGCTTGCCAAAGCGCTCGCCGCGTTTATGTTCAACGAGGAAAAAGCGCTCGTGCGTTTGGACATGAGCGAATACATGGAGAAGCACTCAACGAGCAAGATCATCGGCTCCCCTCCCGGCTACGTCGGCTACGAAGAAGGCGGTCAGCTCACCGAGATCGTGCGCCGCAAACCGTACAGTGTATTGTTACTCGACGAAATCGAGAAGGCACATCCTGACACCTTCAACCTGCTCCTGCAGATTCTTGACGATGGGAACCTGACGGACGCCAAGGGCCGCAAGGTCAATTTCAAGAACACGATCATCATCATGACGTCCAACATCGGCTCGGAGTTTATCCTCAACGCCGGACAGACCAAGCAACACATGGGATTTGAAGACGGCGATGGCGCGCAGACGCAGGAAGAAGAAACGCGCGACCGCGTGCTCTCGATGCTCAAAGATCACTTCCGTCCCGAGTTCCTCAACCGCGTGGACGATGTGATTGTGTTCCATAGTTTGAAAGAAGAACAGATCGAAAAGATCGTCGAACTTCAGCTTGCGATCGTGAGCGCACGTCTCAAAGAACAGCGCGGCATTACCATTTCGATCTCCGACTCCGCCAAAAAGTTGCTGGCCGACCAAGGCTTCGACCCCGCCTACGGCGCGCGTCCATTGAAGCGCGTGATTCAGTCTCTGATTTTGGATCCGCTCGCGATGAAAATTGTGTCTGGTGAGATTGGTGAGGAGACAGAGGTATCGATTGGGGCAAAGGGAGAAGAGATTACGTTGAAGGCGATAAAGAGGAAGAATGGAGGCAAGTAACTCAGCATGGTAAACTTCAGTAGTATGAATAAAAGAAAGGTATTCGGACTCACTCTCTTTATTGTCCTTCTGATAGTTCTCAATGTCCTCGTTTCCAACACAGAAATCATGGGAGACGAAGCTGGAATTGTCCTCATGGATTCCCATTGGTGAGCTACACGATCAACTCATGGTCGACAGGAGCACCGCCGATCCAAAATGATATCTCAATGAACTATCTTGGGCTTCTCGTAAACTCAACAATAGCTTTCCTGGTTTGTCTGCCTCTCTGGATCCCGTTTAAGAAGGAAGGCATCTAAAGCTGTAGCCCTCGTAATTCAAACTCCCCCCATCGTGGAGGGTGTTTTGTTATGAACTATTTTCTAGTCCCCACGTTTTAATGTACGCATTGTATAACGGCTCGGCGATGGCCTTGCTCGCTTGCAACGAAAGCTTCGAGATCTTTTCTGCCTTGCGCTGAAGTTCGTTCGGGAGACCGCGCGAGTCGCCCCAGTCCTTAAGCTCCTGCTGGAGAATAGGGTCTGTGAAGAAGGCTATGATGTCGGCGTCCTTGATGATGGTCGACTCAATCGAGTTGAATGTTCCTTTCAAGAAATCCACTAGCTTGTGGCGCTGTTCATCAGTGAGCTTGAGCTGAGGAAGAAAATCTTTTGTCACTTCGTATCCTAACTCGTCGTGTCTCTCGCGTAGCGTCTGCTCGTCTGCGTCGTAGGCTTTACCGATGTCATGGAACAGCGCGAGAATTTCCAGAAGTTCTCTATCACACGGGACGGAAGCCGCAATCTCAAGAGCCATGTCTCGCACCCGGCGGCTATGGTTGTACATGATTGATGGCTCACCAAAGCTATAGCTCGGATTATTCTCAAAGGCTGACTTCAAAAACTGGTCCGCCCGCTCGACGTTTGTCTTCATACATCCCAACTCTATCACAAAACTCACCATATCGGAGTGTCCTACATGTCTACATTTTTTCGCACCTGCGGAATTTTGTCACCAGAATTCACAATTCCTCACCAGGCCCCATGTAGTCAACCGGCAATAGTGTCACATATTTCTATTCAGCAAACATGTCACATAGCGTGGCAGACGC
>JBBTRQ010000015.1:0-13821 GCA_038065075.1 Patescibacteria group bacterium | reverse complement strand
GTCCCGGGGTTCGCGGGGGGCGTGGCGCATGCGGCCGGAGCGCCTGCGGCCGGAGCGGCTGCGGCCGGAGCGGCTGCGGGGGGAGCGGCGGGCGCCGCGGGGGCGGCGGCCGCGGCCGGCTGGATGGTGACCTGGAAGGTCTGCACCGGCGCGAGTCCGGCACCCGCGCCGTGCTCCTTGTGGAGCTCGACGGTGAGGGGGGACGCGAGCCCGGCGGGGAGCGGCGTCGCGCTCTTCCAGGTGAAGGTGTGGGAGGTGGCTCCCGCGGGGATCTCCTGCGCCGCGGCGGGCGCGAGGATCACGCCGGTGGCGGAGAGCCGCCACTTCTCGCCGGGGACACACTCGACCCCGGTGAACTCGTAGGCGATCGTGAGCTCCTCGCCCACACGGGCTCCAGAGACACTTCGATTGGCGGGCATGCGGACTCCTGCTGTGGCCTTGGGGAAATCCAAGGATCCGTGGATGTAGACGGACTCGCCACCCTAGGCAAAATGAGCCGTTTTGTCAACAGCTCGCTCTTGTGGTGCATGATAGAATAGGAGCCTATTCATAGTGAGTGTGTCGAACTATGCCAAACCTTGAAGATATTTATCATCGCCTTGAGAAGAATAAAAAACGCCGCAAGGAGATCAACAAGATGCTCAAAGATGAGCTCACACATTCCTCGCGCTACCAAGAGATCGTCGATGAGATGAAGACCCTACGCGAGGAAAAGAAGGGGATTGAGCAGGATGTCCGAGCCGGGAATTCGGATGTGCCCGAGCTCGAGGGGCTCAAGCTCGATATCCAAACCGACCAGGAACTCCTGGCCGATCAGGCACTCAACATGTACGTCAAAAATGAAACGGTCGAGATTAAAGATGAATACGACCAGACGTGGTATCCCGTGTTCAAGGTGAGTTTCAAGAAAACAAATTAAATACCCGCCGTCGCTCGTGGAGCTATGGCGGGCAGGCCCACCAGCGTGTGGTGGGTGCGTGGGGGCAGATTGGTGCCGATCGGCCCTTATGTGCCCCCCGGTCTGGGTGTCAGGGGGTGTGCGGCGCGAAGTCGCTGAAGAGGAAGACGCCTCCTCCCTTGTACTCGCCCGCGGCGACGTACTCGCCCTCGTTGCAGGTCAGGACGTACTTGTCCCCGATCTGCGGGCGGTTGCCGTTGACGAAGGTGCAGTTCGTGGGGTCAGGGGCCGGCGTGGGCGACGCGGTGGCCGAGACGACCGGGAGCCGCGTGGGCATCGTCGGCGCGGTCACGGCCGCGACGGGCTCGGACGTGGGCGTGGGCGCGGGCTCGCTGGCCGCGACCAGCGCGTCGAAGGACTGGCTGGGCGTGGCCTCGGCGGGGGCCGCGTCGTCCTCGTCGGTGCTCACGGCGACCGCCTCGGGCGTCTCGCCACGGTGTGTGTACCACCAGCCGCCGGCGGCCAGCAGGAGGAAGAAGCACAGAACGCCGGCGACGACCGGCCACCAGCTCTTCTGTGGGTTGGTGGGGACGGGCGTGCCATCGGGGCGGGTGGGGGTGCCGGAAGGATCGGACATCTCTACGTTCTCCTCGAGCTGTGCCTCCATCGGAGGCGGGGTGAAGCGAAAATGAACAGGAGGGGAGCCTAGCAGTTTGGGACTCCACTGTCAATCAATAACAAAAGCAAAAACGCCCGGAGGCGTTTTTTACTTTGTCTTTTCGACGATCTGTTTGAACACAGCTTCGTTCTTCTGCGCGATCTGGGAGAGGACTTTTCGATCCAGGATGATTCCTGCTTTCTTGAGTCCATCGATGAATCGGCTATAGCTCATTCCCAGTGGGCGAAGAGCGGCGTTGAGACGGACGGCCCATAGGCGACGGTTGATCCGCTTCTTGTTGCGACGATCTCGGAAGGCGTTGACGCCGGCCTTGAGCATGGCAGGTCGGGCGAGACGGATCTTGGACTTGCGTCCCCACATCATGCCCTTGGTCTTTTCCATCAAGCTCTTGCGACGCTTCACGTGCTGTGTTCCACGTTTGACTCGAGGCATATTATTGGCTGTTTGGCATTAGGGTCTTAATCGCTCGGCGGTGCGCGCTGGAGAACGTCTTGTCCTGGCGCTTGTTGCGAGTGGTCTTTCCTGATTCTCGTCCGTTGAAGTGATCCTGTCCGGCGGTGCGCTTGAGCACTTTGCCCGTACCGGTGATCTTCACGCGGGAGGAGAACGCTTTGTGAGTTTTTTGTTTGGCCATAGGGGAGAGGAATTGAGGGAATGGAGGGAGTTGAGGGAATGGTGAATTCGCGGGGGACAATAGCTTTTCGCGGTGGCTCTGTCAAGAATGCTTGTCCACTAGGAACGGGCAATGATCATGGTGAACTTGCCGGCGACGTACTTGGCTTCTTGTTCAATACGAACGGGATAAACGGCTTTCACTTGCTCGAGGAAGTCCGCCATCACCTCTTGAGCCACATCGCGGTGTGCTTTCTCTCGGCCACGCAACGGAAGCTCGACTCGGATTTTGTCGCCCTGCTCGAGGAATTTGAGAGCCTGCTTGAGTCGAACCTGGAGGTCACCCACGCCGATGCGGACAGAAAGACGGATGCCCTTGATGTCGACTTCGGTGGATTGAGCTTTGGCTTTCTTTGCTTCTTTTTCTTTCTGGTACTTGAACTGGCCGTAGTCGAGAATTTTGCACACAGGCGGTTCAGCCTTGGGCGAGACTTCAACCAGGTCCATCTCCTTAGCTTCAGCAAGCTTGATGGCTTCCTCGATTGGGAGGACACCAAGAGCCTCACCTTGCGCTCCGATCACTCGGACTTCGGGGACTTTGATCTTTTGGTTGACCCGATATTGGGGGATGTTCAGGGTGGATCTTCGGATTCGATGACGATGAATGCGCATAGTTCGACAGGCTCACTACAAGTAGATGTGGAAGAGTATAAGAAAAAAGCTGGAAAATTACAAGCAATCGACTATACTGACCTGTGTCATCCCGACCGAGGCCGTTCGACGGCCGAGCGGAGGGATCTCGAATGAGTAGACTCGAGATCCCTCGACTCGCTTCGCTCGCTCGGGATGACACATGCCTTGCTCCGGCCAATTATGCCCACGCTTGCCGTCAACAAAAAAGCACGGTTCGACTATGAGATCCTCGATAAGCTTGAGGGTGGGTTGAAGTTGACGGGGGCGGAGGTGAAGAGCGTGAAAGAGGGGCATGTTCAACTCAAGGGAGCGTTTCTTCATATTATTGGTGGGGAGCTCTGGCTCAAGGGGGCGTTTATTGCCGCGTACAAGCCAGCGGGGAATAAAGAAGAGTACAAAGCCGACCGTGATAGGAAAGTGTTGGTGCATCGGCGGGAGTTGAGTCGATTGATTGGAAAGAAGGGGCAAGAGGGTCTCACACTCGTCCCGCTCTCGATTTATACAAAAGGGAACCTGGTAAAACTCGAATTCGCGGTCGCCAGAGGAAAGAAACAATTCGAGAAACGCGAGGCGATCAAGAAGCGTGACGTACAGCGTGATATCCGCGAGAAAATCAAGGGGAACTGACTCAGCCCCTTGATTTTTTACGGCACGCGAATCAAAAATCCGCCACGTCACCGTGGTGGATTTTTGTTGGTGGAGCTGAGGGGAATCGAACCCCTGTGCGGTAAGGCTTTTCATTCTGATGATTCCAAGCTCATCTGTACCTGGATACGACGGTCCGCTCAAGGCACAGAGCAATACGAACCGAAGAGCCGATCGCAACTTTAGAGCATGAGAGACCGGTGACCTCACACTCGAGCCTGGTGATATAACACCCGACTGCTGGCTACCAGGCGTGACCAGCGCGGATGGTCCTACAAGCCGTTAGGCGAGGACAGGAGCAAATGATGGAACGCTGAAAGCGTTCTTGATCTTTGCGATGACGTTGTTTGCAGTTGTCGTCTTGCATGGGGGATATTTGCGTGCGACCCATGCTCGCACGGCTTGATCAGAATGGAAGGAACTCCCGTCGAAGCCAAGACAGCCCCGTCGCCACAGACTATGAGAAAAAAGAGGTTTTGTCAATGCAGGTGTGCTATAATTTTTCTATCCTATGCAGCCGCCGCAATCGGTCAGCATTTCCACCTCGACCTTTATCAAAGCCGTCCTCATTGTGTTGGGGTTGTGGTTCTTGTGGTTCATCCGCGACATCGTCGCGATTTTTGTTGCGTCGATTTTACTTGCGGCGCTCATCGAGCCGTTTGCGTCTTGGTTCGCCGCGCGTCGGGTTCCGCGCGGCCTCGCCGTCCTCATCGTGTATACCTGTCTGCTTTCGCTCACCGCGATTTTCGTGCTCCTGTTTGTGCCGATCGTTTCAGATCAGGGCTCACAGCTCGTCGCGAACTTCTCAAACTCGTACCAGCAGGCGATGGAATCTCTGGGCCAAGTACGCCAGTTCTCCGCGGATTACGGCTTTGCCGATAACCTCACCCGCTCACTCACAGCGCTCCAAACAGGCATCACCGATTCGGTTGGTTCTTTCTTTTCGACCGTCTGGGGCGTGGTCGGCGGTGTGGCCGCGACGTTCATTGTGCTTGTTCTCTCCTTCTATATGGTCGTGGAGGAGGAGCGCATGCGCAAATATTTCCGCTCGCTCGCGCCCATCGAGTATCAACCCTACGTCGCGCACCTCATGAAGAAGATGTCGCGCAAGATGGGGGAGTGGCTGCGCGGACAAATTATCCTTGGGCTTATTGTGGGAGCGGCGGTGTACATCGGACTCACGATCTTGGGCGTGAAGTACGCGCTCGTGCTTGCGCTCATCGCCGGAGTTCTCGAAGTCATCCCGTATGTGGGTCCGATCATCTCGCTGGTTCCCGCGCTCATCGTCGGGTTTGCCCAGTCGCCGATCATCGGCCTGGCAGTCATTATCTTGTACCTCATCGTCCAACAGCTTGAGAATAACGTTCTTGTTCCCAAGGTCATGCAGAAGGTCACGGGCCTCAACCCCATCATTAGCATCCTCGCGCTTTTGGTCGGGCTTAAAGCCGGCGGATTGGCGGGCGCGATTCTTTCGATCCCGCTGGCCATGATGGGCGTGGTTATTTTAGAAGACCTCTTTCGAGACGTAACCGAATAATATGTTTCCATTGCATCGTCATTCCTTTTTTCCGTTCATCGTTATTGTCTTGTCGCTGGCGTTGGCAGGACTCATTTACTGGTCTGTTCAGAACTCACCCAGTGAGACCCCGACGACCGCGCAACAAGAAGTCGAACCCGTCGATGCGCAGGCATACCGCGATGACCTTTCACAGATCGTGAAGACATTCCAGGAACGCATGACCGGATCCCAAGACGACCTCGACAAACTTCTCGCCACGCAAACCGCTCTTGCGGGACTTTTGGAGTTGCGCGTTCCTGCAGAGTTTAGAGATCTCCATCTGACACTGGCGGTGGCGCTGAGTCAGATCGAGGCTTCACTTGAGAGTGGGGATCGCAACATCGACGAACCTCTCGCTCAGATTGCCCAGCTATCCGATACGTATCCCTGGCTCGCTCCCTAATTTCTATGGCACGTGTTGAGAAGAACGCCGGAATTGAACAACGGCTTACGGACATGAAAGGGGAGGTGGTCGACGAAGTGAAGCGAAGCACTCGTCGCTCACGGCCATGGCTCACCTGTTCGTTGATCCTACTTGCGGTTTTGGTTGGGGTTCTTGTGTGGGGGTTGTGGACCGTGGCCGCGACGGGGCTTGTGCGTATTCCCGTCTTTACCGATCTGGCCTACGAGATCCCTGCCCCAACCCGCCCAGTCACGTCGGGTGTCCCCGCACAGACCGTCATGAGTGAGGCATTCTCCAGCACGCTCACGCGTCGACTCTACGAAGGCGGTGGAACCCTCAGCAATCGCTCGATTAGCGTTTCGCTTGAAGAGAGTTCTATCACCGCTTCACTGCGTTCATTCCTTGAAGAGGGAGATCTCGACTGGATTGATGCCTCCGGTGCCCAAGTCGTTGTGGATCCTGAAGTGGGTGTCGAAATATTTGTGCCGCTCCTTGGCAGTGAACTAGAAACGGCTGTGACCCTCACGTTTGATTTGGGGGTGCAGGAAGGAAACCTCGTCGTTACGCCTCGGAAGATCCAAGTCGGGAACGCGCAGGTTCCAGACGTCTTGATCGCCGTCTTTTTGAAACCGTTTTTGGAAGCCGAGCTTGCCAAACTCAATACGGCCATGGTTGGGTATGCGAAGATTTCTACGATTGAGATTCTCCCAAGAACCATGACGGTCAGTGGAGAACTGTCTGTGGAGATCGAAAGTACCCTATGATCCTCCTGTATCGTCTCACCTCATTTGCCGTTTCACTTGTCGTTGCCCTGGGCTTCGCGCTGATGTTGTTTTCCTCCATTCACCCCTACCTCCTCGTCATCCTCACCGGAGCGCTTGTCGCCCTTCTGCTCGCGCGACTCCTAGAGTGGCATGTCCGCACCTTTCAATTTTGGCATCTCTTGGGAACCCCTCTGTTGTTTCTGCTCTCGAGTTTTGGCCCCTTCTTCTTGTTGGAGAGTCTGATTTCCAAAGCGACTCTCGCGGTGTGTGTGGTCGTGATCCTCTTCCTGTTTGTCGAGCACGTGTTTAGCTTCACCCATCTGCCCGTAGCCTATCAGCCGTTCACGCTGGAATATCTCTCCGGGCTCTTGCACATCCTTTCCGTCTTTTTTCTCTCCGTCCTGGGGTTCGGCCTTTCCTTGTTTCTTCAAACGCCCCTGTGGATCCTGTCTCTCATTTTTTTCCTCATCCTGTTTTTCATCGTGTACGGCACGCTCTGGGTTGGAAAAGTTGATTCGCACCGCGCTCGACCGTATGCGCTTGTGGGAGCTGTGCTCCTGAGCGAGCTGTTTGCCGCGCTGTCCTTCCTCCCCACAGGCTTCTATTCCAATGCCGCCTTCCTCGCCCTGGGTGTGTACGTTTTTTTGGGCCTCTCCCGAGCCCACGCCCTTCACAAACTTTCGAAGGAAGTCCTGCGTCGATACCTGATCGTTTTTGTGGTGCTGACCCTCGTCATCACCCTCACCTCACAATGGATATGAAAAATCATTCTTGGCCACACACGATACGCATCATCATTTTTTCGTGTCTCATCGGTGGAGCGGCCGGTGTGTTGGGAACGGCGCTTACGACGAGCTACCTCTCGCAGTACGCTCTTTCATTGGGCGAGGTGACGCAGAACCTTGGGCTCTCGCAGACTCGACCAAGGACGCTTCCTCAATCGTATCTGGATGCACTCGAGAAACTAGAAGACCAATCTCTCCCCGCGGTCGGCTCGTTGTTTGTGAGGGCGAATATTCCTTTGTCGGGCATCTCGGTTTCTGATCCTTCCGCGACCGTTATCGGGCTGACCTCTGACGGGTGGTCGCTTTCAACCGATGGTCGTGTGGGTGATACGGTGCATTTTGGTGGACAGACGTGCGAGGTGGACGAGGTGAGAGAAGAGCCTCTATTGGACTTCCGATTCCTTCACTGCGCGATCTCTAACGCCTCGGTTGTGGATATCGCTGGTGGTTATGGCGTGAAGGCGGGAGACCAACTGTTCGTGGTTGGTCACACGGCGGATGTCGTCTTTACCCAGGCACGCGGCGTGGTGTGGGGTTTGGCAGTGCGCGGGAGTGATGAGCCGTCCAGACGTATCCTCCTGACAGCTGACACATCCGTGAGCGCTGGCTCGGCCGTGTTCAACGTGTATGGCGAGCTTGTCGGGATCGTGGAGGAGAGTGTGGAAGGGATGCGGGTTATTCCATTCGAGCATCTCTCCGGCGCGTTTAGGCAAGTGCTTGAGGGGGCGGACGCCATCACCTATCCAGCACTGGGCGTTCGAGGAATCGACGTGAGCCGCGCTGTGGGTGTTTCCGAAGAAATCTCCGGAGCCCATGCGGGGTTTGTGCTGTACGGCCCGCGAGCCGTGGCCTTTGGGAGTGCCGCGCAGGAAGCCGGGTTCGTTGTTGGCGACGTCCTGCTTTCTGTGGAAGGCGTGACGATCAATGGCACATACGCACTGGATGATCTCATGGCGAATTATTCCGCGGGTGATGTCATTGATATCGAGTTTGAGCGTGAAGGAGCACGCCAAGAGGTCACCGTGACGTTGGGTGAACAACAGTTTTAGTTTATAATAAGAACATCTCGTCATTGCGAGGAGGCCAAAGGCCGACGAAGCAATCCTTGAAGATTGCTTCGCTCCCTTCGGTCGCTCGCAATGACGAGAAATGATTTATGCCCCAACCAAACTATCTACGCGATATTTTTCACAACTGGCACACGGTCGCCATGTTTGGATTGTTGGGTCTGGTCTTGGCGCTCATCATCTCGTTTATCCAGCCACTGAAATATTCCTCCACCGCTCGATTGTTGATTCTGCAAGATGTGGGGGCAGGGACAGATGCCTACACAGCCTCGCGTTCTGAGGAGCGCATTGCCGACAATCTCTCCACACTCGTATACACCAGTACGTTTTTTGACCAGGTGATGGATGCCGGCTTTTCAATCGACGAGTCGATCTTTCCAGATGATCCATCCAAACAGCGCAAGGAGTGGGGGAGGACCGTGAAGGCCACCGTGGCGCGCGGGTCAGGACTTCTGAGCGTGACGGCGTATCACCGGGATGTCGATCAAGCTGAACAGCTCGTGCGAGCCATCGCGTTTGTCCTGACCGATCGGGTGGGGGAGTACACCTCTGGGGGTGATGTGGATGTCCGATTGGTGGACGAGCCGCTCAACTCCCGCTGGCCGGTGAAGCCCAACGTGATTGTGAATGTCCTTTCAGGCTTCGTCCTAGGCGGCTTTGTCGGGATTGGCTTTACGATCTTGCAAACAGAGAGAATCCGCAGGAGACATCAGTTAGTGCATGAAGATATATAGTCTGCGTCATCCGGTGCATGAAGATATATAGTCTGTGTCATCTCGAGCGGAGCGAACGAAGTGAGCGGAGTCGAGAGATCTCGAATGAATAGACTCGAGATCCCTCCACTCCCCCTCGACAAGCTCGGGGTCGGTCGGGATGACACATCTTAAGTAACCAAAAAGCCCACGTTGAGAACCTTCTAACTGGCATATCAACACGAGGAGGAGGCGCGTTGATCGCTGTAAGAAGGCCCTCAAAATGGGCTCTTATTGTTTTTATTCGGTCCCCCTCCTTTTTAAGGAGGGGCTAGGGGTGGTTATGAATCCGCAGCCGAAAGGGTACCAAACAGCCCACTTTGCGTCAATCCTCACCAACGTGGGGCGTGCCAGGTTCTCTTGACAAAAAGTGTCTTTCGTGATACCTTGCTCCGTTCACAATTAGTCTGGATTCCAATCAATTTCATTCATTCCGTGTCCTGAAGCGGTTTGATGGCCACGTCGCAACACCTCCTCCTTGTTGTGATGCTGATCATCGAACCACTTCAGTACATGGTCGGATCGTAGTGTGCAGATAGTTGTGCCTTACGATCTGACCATGACTGGTTGTTCTCTACAACTAGCCTAGGTCAAAAAATTGCCAACCAAGATCCGCAAGGGTCAAGGAAGGCACCGTCGTACCCCTGTCGGGGGTCGACGGCGAGGGACAAGTCGGCAGTTCCGCCGGCCCCCTCATCCCCCGACAGGGCCGGCTTGAAACCGTCCCGTGACCCCCCACCCCCGGAGATCGTCATGAAGCGTTCCATCCTCACCCTGGCCCTGATGGGTCTCGTCTCCAGCGCGTTCGCCGCGTCCCCCCACCCCACCGCCATCGACGCGGACAAGGACGGCGCCTTCGCGGCGACCGTCGACGTCAACGCCGACGGCAAGAAGGACGCCGCCGACATCGGCGTCCGGTCCTCGGCCTACGACTGCGACGACGGGCACGCGACCGTCAGCCCCCGCCTCACCGAGGTCGTGGGCGACGGGATCGACAACGACTGCTCCGGCGCCGACGCCGTGTACCCGGTCGCCGACCCCGTGGCCGCCCGCTACCTGAAGAACTCGGGGGCGAAGAACCCCCTGGCCTTCATCGCCGAGTACGACCGCTGCAAGGCGGCCGCGGCGCAGTGCGAGCTGGACGACGTCGCCGGGACGATGGTCATCAAGGACTCCGCGTCCGAGACCCACGTCTTCCGCGACATCTTCCTGGGCACCTCGAAGACCCTCGGGTCGGACGGGATCCGGGAGGTCGTCACGATCGACGACGCGAGCCACTTCCGCGGCGGCTCCAGCTCCAGCGGCTACACCGGCCCGTCCAAGGCCACCCGGGAGAAGGAGGCCCTCGCGGTCGCCACCCCCTTGGTGACGGCCGAGTCCGAGGCCCGCCTGTCCGCCGACGCCCGCCACGACGCGTCCCTCGCCGCGATCCAGGCCGACAACGACCTGCGCGACGGCGTCATCAACGACCACGGCCGGAGCATCGAGTCCCTCGAGTCCGGTCTCGCGGCCGAGCACGACGCCCTCGTCCTCGAGGCCGCGACCCGCGCCGACGCCGACCGCCGGATCGAGGACAAGGCCGACGCCGCCCAGGGCGACGCGACCAGCGCCATCGGCGCCGCCTACACGGCCCAGGACGACGCCCTCGACGCCCAGCTCGCCGCCTTCGCCGCCGCCAGCCACGGCCCCCTCTTCGAGGGGTACGTCGCGGGCAACGTGATGGCCGGCGAACCCGTCGGTGACAACGGCGAGATCGCCCGCAACGCCGTCTTCGGCGGTGGCGGAGCCGGCGTCAACGTCGGCGTCGACGGCGAGGGCTTCCGGGCCAACGCCTTCGGCGAGACCGCCTTCGGCTTCGACGGCGCGGACGGCGTGTCCAGCAACTGGGCCGCCGGTGGCGAGTACCTCTGGCAGATCGACGACAGCCCGGTCCACCTCGGCCTCAACGCCGGCTACGCCCAGCGCTCCAGCCTCGTCAACGCGCTCGAGACGCAGGTCCTCGGCCGCATGCCCATGGTCGGTGGCACCCTCGCGGTGCCCATCGGCCAGGGCGACAGCGGTCAGCACGGCCTGTTCCTCGTCCGTGCGGACGTCGGGCCCGAGTTCATCGGGATGGCCGGTGACGACGTCACCGATGCGGTCCGCTTCGGCGGCCGGGTCACCGTGGGCTTCGGCTTCGGCTTCGGCGCCCTGCGCTGATCTCGCCCATCGGCCACGACCTAGGCTTTCCCCTCTGAAGTCACCCACCTGAAGCATTTCGCCGAAGGTGGCCAAGAGAGAGGGGACTGTCCCAACGCACGCGCACCCGCGTGAAGAAGAGCATCCGAGCTCGACTTCATCGGGTGCTCTTCTTTTTCAAAAACCACTCTTATGCTATTATCCAGATAGAAATATGACCAAAGTTATCTATACATTAGCTCGAACATTGCGCCGCCTGGGTTTTCAATTCCATGAAGGTAATGATTCTCGTGTGAAGGCCATGCGTGAGACAATTAGCAGACTTGGATCGATACAGTTTAGCATCGAGATTTCTTCAGATGGCGCGTGGGTTGCTGAATCTGCCAATATCGATGGGATTATTACGGGTGGTACCAATAAAGAAAGTATCAATGAACATTTGAAGGATGCGGTTTTTACCTACTTTGAAATCCCGCCGCATCTTTGCAACGAGACCCTCGTAAAGACACAAGGTGAACCTATGAAACTAGAGCAGAAGGTGTATGCCTAGTGAGAGTTTGTCTGACATTAGGCAACGGGACTGGATCATTGCTTGTGGCAAACTTGGACTGCGAGTGGAAACGAATCATGGAAAGGGGAGTCATGTTCTTGTGAAACATCCACAAGATGGAAGGAAATATACGATCCAACATGATCTCCATAGGATTATCAACATCAAGATTTTCAATAAATTGAGGCAGTGGGGATTTTCAGAAGACCAGATTTACGAGGCGCTTAGATAGATCGAGGTGTCGAAAACCGTCCAGAAATGGGCGGTTTTTTGGTACTCTAGCGGCTATTGACAAAAGCCTTATTTCTAGGTATATTTTTACGTCCGTTCTTTCAATTGAAACTCATGAAACCTTATCAAAAAGGCTGTTAGGTTGTAGGTGGTAGGTTGTAGTGGAATCGAATCGAGAGACTTTTGTGGAGCAATCTCCCCAGAAGCCTCTCGGTTCGCCTCTCGGCTTCGAAAACATCGCGGCCGAGAGGAACCCAACCCAATGGCGGTAGCGAAAGCACCGCCGCTTCCTGGAGATCGACATGACCCTGCGCCCCCTCCCCCTGTTCCCCCTCTTCCTCCTCGGCCTGCTGGCCGCGTGCGACCCCGTCGACATCGGCGACGGTTCGGACGACGACAGCGCCGTCGACCCCTGCGACCCCTGCGCGGACGACGACGACTCGACCCCCACGGGGGACGACGACACCGACGAGCCCGCCGACGAGTGGTTCAGCTACGTCGAGGCGGACGGCTTCGTCGTCTCCTTCGACGACGCGGGCTTCTCCGATGACGTGTACCTGGCCGACGCCTACGTCCTGGGCTACGGCGGGGACCTCGGCTACAACCTCAACGTCCGCGTCAGCAACTCGTCCGGCCGGTTCGAGGTCAACACGTCGTCGTGGGACCGCGACTGCTACGACTCCTCGCTCATCAGCAGCCTCGAGGCTCTCGACAACGGCACCTACGACGAGATCTCGTCCTGGGAAGAGACCGCCGACTGGTGGGATAACCACCAGTTCTGCACGTCGGACAGCCCGACCGCGGCCACCTGGTGCCACAACGAGGGCAACCAGAACTACTTCGTGTCGTTCTGCGTCACCGACGCGGGGGTGGTGCCCAACGGCGACTAGTCGCCCCCCGGCGACACGAAGACAAATCCCGATCGTCGGGACGTCCGCAAGATAGGGTTCATGGTTTCCTCCGAACGCTCGCGCCTCCTGGGCGGGACGACCCAAATCTTGCGGACGTCCCCCTTTCGGGAGGCGTCTTTATTTTCGGCGATTGAAATTGGTGAGCTACTTGCTCTTCGGCCAAAAACTCGCTCAACGTAGGATTTACCTACGTCTCACGAGCTTTTTGGCCTCCAGAGCGGCGTATCTCCCTCAATTTCAATCACCTCATTATTTATTCCCTCCAGCCCTTCGTATCCCATCCAATTTCTGACCTCTCTCAATTAGACTAGTGTTTTCGTTCTAACTTTGAACGTTTTAATGTCTACACTTTTCCACAGCAAACTCATTGACTTTCTTCTCTGGATATGATTGAATGAAATTACAGCTGAGGAGATTATCTCCAACGTCTGGTGTCAAATAAAGACCCCCTCTCATATTGTAGAAGGGGTTTTTATTTACTTACCCCGGGCCAAATGGGTCTGTGGAGGTAATTGGTAACCTCAGCTGAGTTGACACCAGACATTACGGGTTCAAATCCCGTCAGATCCACCAATAGCCCGGGATCACAGAAAACCAGCCAGAAATGGCCGGTTTTCTGTTATATTCTTCATTCCCTCCAATTCCCTAAATTCCCTCAATTCCCATTTCCACCAACCATTGACAAAACCACCAAAATATGGTATAGTTGGACGTTCGAAAATGAGATGAAATATCTCTTTTTCTGAGCAGAAGCTCATTAAATGCCAGGAAGGGACATCTGTAAGGGATTGTCCACATAAGGTAAACATTTCTGTGTCATCCCGACCGAGGGCCAAAGGCCCGAGTGGAGGGATCTCGAATTCGAGATTTCTCGACTCGGCCGAAGCGGCCTCGCTCGAAATGACACGGACCTTGCGTGGACAACCCCTGACATCAAGGAATCGGGGTGGTCCAACCGTTTAGAACGTTTTGCTATGGAATCCTCCCAGCGGACGTGAAATTCGGCTTGCACCCCGAATGGTTCGAGACCCCCCACCCCCAGGAGAGACCATGAACCGCTACCTCCCCCTGACACTGATCGCCCTCGCCGCCTGC
>JBBTRQ010000014.1:0-51631 GCA_038065075.1 Patescibacteria group bacterium | reverse complement strand
ACGCCGCAGTAGCTCAGATGGTACCCGCCGTCCAGCCGCAAGCGGCAGGACTGGCGGGCCCGCCTGCCGTGCAGCGGAGCTGCTCGGCGGCGGGGAGCGCTGACATCATATATGTGGTATACCTATGTTCTTGAGTGTGCTGACGGAAGACTGTATGTAGGTAGTACCGGTGATCTCGATCGTCGGCTGGAAGAGCACAAGAGTGGTGGTGTCACGACAACCTCAAGGAGACTTCCCGTTCAACTTGTCTACTTTGAGGCGCGATTGTCAAAGCAAAAAGCCCAGCAACGAGAAAGGTATTTCAAAACGGGATTTGGAAGAGGATACCTAAAAAAAGAAATCAACACGCCGCAGTAGCTCAGATGGTAGAGCGCATCCATGGTAAGGATGAGGTCTCGGGTTCGATTCCCGACTGTGGCTCCACGGGCAGATACTCAAGCGGTCAACGAGGAGAGACTGTAAATCTCTTGGCTCACGCCTTCGAAGGTTCGAATCCTTCTCTGCCCACCACCGCCGCCTTAGCTCAGTTGGTAGAGCAACACTTTTGTAAAGTGAAGGTCCCCGGTTCGAGTCCGGGAGGCGGCTCCAGCCAAGAATTGACTCTTTTGCCCCCTTTTGATAGGCTCCCGTAATCGAATCTACCTGTAGTGAGCAACGTCGCCCTTCGATATAACTCAGGGCGACCATGAAGTAATTGAATGGTCGATCTATGTCTCAAGACAACCTCATCAATCTCGAGTGCACCGTGTGCAAGAAGGTGAACAACCACTCGCACAAGAACAAGAAGAAGCTTAAGGAACGTCTTGAGCTCAACAAGTTCTGCAATCATTGCAAGAAGCACACGCCCCACAAGGAAACAAAGTAAGCAAGGCCGCCTCATAAGGGCGGTTTTGTTGTAGAGACTTTTGCCGAAGTCTGGTATGTAAAATCCCGACGACCTTGTGGTGTCGGGAGCGTGGCCAGCTGAGCTGGCTGAGGTCGGGCTAGCTGACCATCGACAGGATCGTGGTCCAGTCGTGGGGCTGATCGCCGTCGCCTCCGGAGATCCACTCCGCCACGACACAGCCGTTGCGGACGAGGATGAGGGCGTTGCGGGCGCGGGTTCCGCGCTCGATCTTGAGGATCCGCATGAGCGTGGCGCTGGGGACGAAGACCGTGGGGCGTCCGGGCTCCTTGGTGAGGCCATGATTCCCCGCGAGGGAGTCCGCGCCCCACAGACCGCTGGCGATGTGGGCACGGTCGACCGAACCGACTACGATCGGGTTGATCCCCAGATCCTTGCCGATCCGCAGGTGCTCCCTCATGAGCCCCCAGTCGTCGGGCGCCATCGTGGCGAAGCAGACCAAGACGTGATTCCCGTCGCTGTTGATGAACTCGGACACGTGGAGGGAGCCACCGTCGACCGGCTCGACCGCATCCTTCCCGTTGGGCTTGCGGTAGATCTGGAAGGTCGCGTCAGGCGGGAAGTTGAGCAGGCTGGTGCCCGGGGAGGGCGGGGGCGAGTGTGGGTGAGCACCCGTGTCGGGGGCGAGGGGAGCGGACGTTTCGGACATGAGGAAGGACTCTCCGGTTCTGGGTTGGGACAGCGTGCTTCAACATCAGCGGGAGCTGGAGCGAAAACACGAGCGAGAGTCTACCTCGGCGGCAGGATTCCGTCAACGGCTCATCGTTGCACGGTGTGGACGGCCGAATTCCCTCATATGATAAAATGACCACCGATATGTCTCACCATCCCGTCGTCATTATTGGAGGAGGATTCGCTGGAGTTTACACGGCTCAGGGTCTTCTCAAGCGAAATATCCCTGTCACGCTCGTGAGCGAGACCAACCACTTCACCTTCACGCCGCTTTTGCACGAGGTCGCAACAGGGTCTCTCATCGCCTACGACGCGATGTTCGAGTATGAGGGTTTCTTCCATTCCAAGCATTTTCGGTTTGTGCGCGGACGGGTCACGGGGATTGATCGTGCGACCAAGCAGGTGGAAGTCAAAGACGAGCGGATCCCGTATCGTTTTCTCGTGCTTGCGCCTGGCTCCACGACCAACTTCTACTCGATCAAAGGGACCGAGCATGCCTACACACTCAAGTCGATTGAGGATGCGGTGAAGCTCAAGCGCGCCATCCTCTCTAGAGCACAGGATGCCGATCGTCATGTGGCCGTGACGGTGGTTGGTGGTGGCCCGACGGGTCTGGAACTCATCTTCGACATTCACCAACTCTTGGGGGATCTCAAGCGCAAAAGTCGCACAGCGGACTATGATCTCCGCCTTGTCCACGCCACGGAGACGTTTTGTAGGGGCGGAGGAGATCAAATCCAAGGCTACATTTCTGATGCGCTCAAGCGGACAAAGATCGAAGTCATCTGCGGAGCCACGGCGTCGGCGATCACGCCCAACTCCGTCGAAACGTCCGCGGGGACATTCCATTCCGACGTGACGATCTTGTGCGCCGGTGTGCGACCCAATACAGACTTCTTGAAGGAAACCATGAATCTTGACCCTCAGGGGCACGTTCCCGTGGCAGGGACCTTGCAGAGCCTCGAGGATCCGCACGTCTTTGCCCTGGGTGACGTGATCGCGATTGACGATCAGCCCGTTCCCAAGCTCGCCCAGCTTGCCGTGCGGGAGGCACAGGTCGTCGCGCAAAATGTCGCCGCGCTGTGTCACAACCCACACGCGAATCTTCGAGGGTATCGTCCCAAGGTCATCGGCACGCTGTTCTCGCTGGGATACGGCGACGGCGTGGGCACGATTGGGAAGGTGATGGTCAAGGGAGTGCTCGCCTGGTATCTTTGGCGGACCGTCTACTTATTTAAAACTCCTGGCTTGTGGAACAAACTGCGTGTGGCGTTTAGCTGGACGCTAGGATTATTCCAGGGCAGGAATGTAAGTGAATTATAACTATGACCATGTTCAAACAACTGTTCCCCACGCTCCTGGTTCCCGTGATTCTCCTTGGAGCCGGCTGTACGCAGTCTGCTCAGATTGATGTGGAGCCTGTCACGCAGGACACGCGGGAGGAGACCCAACCGCAAGAGCAACCGACCGCGATCGTTCTTGAAGATGGCTCGTACACGTTGAATGTGCGGGAGAGCTCTATTGCCTGGAATGCGCACAAGCGGGTCGGTGCCAAACACAACGGAACCATCCAGGCACAGGAGGGAGCGTTTATCGTTGAGCAAGGTCAAATTATCGGAGGCACGATGGTTGCGGACATGACGACGATTATGGATCTCGACCTGACCGACGAGAAGTTCAACACGATGCTCGTCACCCATCTCAAGAGCGAGGACTTCTTTTCCGTCGAGGTCTATCCAACAGCCACCTTTGCCATTTCGGAAGTCGCCCCGCTTGAGGGAGTGGAAGGCGCAACACACCGAGTTACCGGGTCGATGACCATCAAGGGAATCGAGAATGAGATTTCATTCCCAGCCGTGCTTGTCCAGACAGAGACAGGACTTCAGGTGACCGGCACCGCAACACTTGATCGCACGCTCTGGGACGTACGCTTTGGATCAGATAAGTTTTTCGACAACTTGGGCGATGGCTTGATCGAGGACGAGTTTACTCTGACGTTTGACATGAACTTCGTCGCCGCCCTTAACGGTTCATGAATTCCACGACCGCCTGATCCAGGATGACGTCCTTGGTTCTAAACGGCTTGAGGAGAACCAGACCGTTGAACGTCGTGCAACGACTCAGCGCCACATAGAGCTGGCCGTGGGCGAACGTCCCCCAGCCGATATCGACCAGCACTCGATCAAACGTTTTCCCCTGAGCCTTGTGAATGGTGACCGCCCACGCAAGCGTGATGGGATATTGCGTGTACGAACCTACGACCGATTCTTCTATCGATGTTCCGTCATGTTGGTACTCAAACATTTCCCATTTGAACGGTGTCACGATGACTTCTTTTCCATCCACGAGCTCTACCTCAAGGGCGGGTAATTTTGAAAGGCCCTTTTTGTGGATGCGTGAGATCGTCCCCAATGTTCCGTTGACCCAGCGTCGATCGGGGTCGTTGAGGGTGAACATAATGCGTGCCCCTTCCTTGAGGGTGAGGAGTTCCTCTGAGGGCATACGTCGATCGGGGAGTTCTCCGATGGTGTGCGCCTTGAGTTTCCAAATTTTGCCTGGTAGCTGTTTAAGCTCGTAGTCGTTTCGAGCCTGGGCACTTTTGTTGGTGGTCGTGAGGTGGATCACATCAGGCTCGAATGTCGGATCAAAATGCGGGTCATGCCGGCTGTTCCACACCTGAACATCTTTTGGGGTCACGCGATCTGTGCGCAGACGATCAAGCAGTTCGATGAACGAGGATTCTTTTTGTCGGTGAACCTTTTGGAGTTCGATGATTTTTGGGTCGAGGCCGTCCATGACGTAGGCCGAGAAAAAATAGGGAGAGCTGTATTCGGATTGAAATCTATAGGCTTCCTCCGTTGTGACGACCGGAGGGAGTTGGTAGAGGTCGCCAATAAAAATCATCTGGACGCCGCCGAATGGTTCTTTTTGGCGCTCTCGATTTAAGCGCAAGGCTTTGTCGATGCAATCCAAGAGATCCGCTCGAACCATGGAGATCTCGTCGATGACGATCGTATCCAGTGCCTTGAAGAGCGGGAGGGAATGAGGAAAGGCTTTTCGCACGAGGGAGGGTGTGATCGCTGGATGAAATCCAAAGAACGAGTGAATCGTTTGCCCTTTGACGTTCAGTGCCGCAACGCCTGTGGGGGCCAGCACAACATGTTTCTTTTTTGTTTCTTTGCGAAAGTAGTTCAGGAGAGTGGATTTTCCGGTTCCTGCCCGACCGGTGAGAAAAATCAGATCCGCTGTTTCGTTCATTGCCTTGTAGGCTGACTTGAATTCCTTGGTGATGGTGATTTTGTTGGACATAAGCCATGTCAGTTTATCATGGAATCTATAGACGAGACCTCTGGGTGATTGAAGTGAAAGACAAATAAAAAAATAATCGGACGTCTCCGGTTATTTTTCTGTTGAGACTATTGGTTCTTGTTGTCGATGTGGAAGGCGGTATGGAGCCAGCACCAAGCGGTGAAACTTTCGATGAGCGCAATCCATGTGACAACGAAGATGACCCAGTTCACAGTCTCTGAGGAGTAGATCGGTGCCCAGGGACCGAGCCACCAAAACGCGAGAGCGAAGCGAAGGATCCGGTCGAGCTTTCCGAGGTTTTGCTTAGGCATAAAAATAATTAAGAGTATAATAATTCCATATTACTCCTAATTTATTTTTTTTGCGTCTCTATGATGGGTTATTATTCAAGCATGATGGGTTTTGGATCCGGGTTCGGTTCGGTAACGATTCTTCTGCTTTGGATCCTTGTCGTGTTAGGAATTGTCGCGTTGGTGAAATACATTGGAAAGAAATAGCGAGTTCTGGGGTCAGGTCGGGCTACGGGTTTTTGCGTTCCGTACCTTTTCAAATGAGGAAGTTCCTGTATAATTCCGGCGCATAGGGGTGTAGTGAAATGGTATCACGAAGGTCTCCAAAACCTTTATTCAGGGTTCGAGCCCCTGCGCCCCTGCCAAATTTCCTCCACGAGTTTTTTGTGGAGGATTTTTGTTTTCACACCATCTACATGTGTTTGAAGACAAAAACAAATCGACTGGAGATTCCCCTTAAATAGGGTAAGTTTTATCCCTTACCACTCTATTCCAAGTGTGGTATAAATAAACCGTTGTTTGTTTATACCACACTGGATATGCGCCAAGAAGCGTTAAATTACGTCCAAAATCAACTTGTTCGAACCGAAGCCCGTCTAGAGGGCTATATTAAGAATCCCAAAGGGATGAGAAACAATACTCGCAACATCATCGTAAAGATCCGACAATACTACAATGGGTTTCTCGGCAAAAAATCTGATCAGCGCTGGGTGATCATGCCGGGTCTGCGTGGTGTCGGAAAAACAACGATCATGGCTCAAACCTACTTTGAGGTTCTGGCTGAGTTCAAAAAAATGGGCTTGCCGAAAAGCCACGCCTTATTCGTTTCGCTCGACGATGCGATTGAGAACCTTGATCTTTCGCTTAGAGAAATTATCGAAGCATACGAGGTTGTGCTGGGTGTGTCTTTTGAGAAACAACAAAAGCCGATCCTCCTTTTCATTGACGAGGCGCAATATGACCCGAAGTGGGGTGTTGTTCTTAAAGCACTCTTTGATAAGTCCAAGCAGGTGTTTATTTTTTGTACTGGTTCGTCCGCCTTGGAGTTGCGATCAAATCCCGATGTGACCCGCCGTTCGACGCTCGAACGTCTTTACCCGATGAACTTCACGGAGTACGAGATGATTCATCACGGCATCGCCCCAGTTAAAGGATTGAAGGAAGAAATCCGAAGTGCAGTTTATGGCCCTGCACCTGTTGTCGAATCGTTTGCCTTCCTCAAGTCCATTGAAAGTAAGATTGCCCAGTATTGGTCGAAGGTCGATGAATTGGACATTAACCACTATCTTGAAGTCGGTACGTTTCCTTTTGCTCTCAACTATCCAGACAAGAATCAGGTGTACGAAGCACTCAACACCTTGATCGACAAAATCATCAACACGGATGTTCCTCGTATCGGGAGTTTGAAAATCGAAACGATTGCGATGATGCGTCGGCTTCTGTATTTGCTCGCTGATGCAAATGACACGCTGGCGGTTTCCAAACTCGCGGCCTTGATCGGAGCGAATGGAACAACCCTTGCGGGTGCTCTTGAAGTTTTGAAAGATGCAGAGTGTTTAATCAAAATTCCTCCGTATGGCTCTGCCACAAGTTCGATCAAGAAGCCAACCAAGTATTGCTTCATGAGCCCGGCGTTGCGAGCTTCGCTTTTGAGCATCGCTGGTTCAGATGGCACGATGGCCACTCGGCGCGGTAAGTACTGGGAGGATCTCGTTGCTCTGCACCTTTATCGGGAATTTGCTTCCAAACGCGCAGGAACACTCCTTTACGATCCCTCTCAAGGGGGAGCTGATTTCATTTTGCAGTTACTGAATGGACAGGAGGTCGCTATCGAGGTTGGGAATGGAGAAAAGGGTACGGCACAAGTAGCACAATCAATGAAAGATCGCGGCATCAGTCGTGGTGTCGTCATCTCCTCGCGCGAGCTTTCGCTTTCCAAGGATGAAAAAGTTTTGTTGATCCCGTTTTCGTATTTCTTATTGATGTAAGTGTGGCATAATACTGCTCTGTGATCTATCTCGTTGGTGGTGCGCCTCGCACAGGGAAAAGCATCATTTCCAATATTTTGATGAAGGGACGTTCGGTTCCATGGTTGAGGTACCACCTGCCGTACATCGTAAGAAAGGGCGAGTTCAACCAAGAAAATGAAGAAATTCTAGCAGGACTAAAGAAATAAACTAGACTGGCCTATGAAGCTGAAAATTATCTGCTTGAATCTCTGGCAAGGAGGAAATCTGATGGACGAAATTTTGGCGTTTCTCAAGCGTGAGGATGCCGACGTCGTGTTGTTGCAAGAAGTCTACGACGGACACGGAACTTGGGAGCGGAAGTTCCGATCGATGGATGTGCTACGCGAGAAGCTCGGGTATCCCCATGAGCATTTCGCGCCGGCGTTCCTTGAGCGCACGGACTTTGGGAAGGTTGAGCAGGGGAATGCGATTTTGTCGAAGTTTCCGATCGTCGACAGCCAGGTGTATTTCTACGACCAGCCGTATGGGGAGCGGGAGGACAAGCCTGAGTACTTCGAGACAACGCCGCGCAATTTACAACGCGCCGCTGTCGAGGTTGGTGGCCGGGTGCTCCAGGTATTCAACACGCAGGGTGTGTGGGGAAAAGATGGCGACGACAACGAGCGACGATTGATGATGGCGCAGACGATCGTCGATGCCGTCGCGCCGTTTCAAGAGGTCGTCCTCGCTGGAGATTTAAACGTTCAGGAGAAAACAAAAACGATTAGTCTTATCGAGGAGCATCTCGTGAACGTCTTCAAGCCAGACAACCGCATCACCTCGTTCAACATGAGGCACAAGACCAACCCTGGGTTTGCTACGGCCGTTGTTGATATGCTGTTTGTGAGTTCCTTATTGAGGGTGCTTGAACATAGGCAATACGACGAGGGTGTCTCTGACCACCTCGCCCTTTCGGCAACCATCGACGTCTAGATATGAATCATTTTCCAAAAGGGTTTCATTGGGGCTGTTCGACATCCGCGCACCAGATTGAGGGGAACACCGTGAACGATTGGTCGCAGTGGGAGACATCGATAGACCGACAGGCGTCCTTGCGACAGGAAGGAAAGAATCCTGAGGAATTTGTTTCGGGCGCGGCGTGTGACTCATGGAATCAGTTTGAGGAAGACGTGAAGTGTCTCAAGGAGCTGGGAGTAAATAGTTATCGGTTTTCTCTCGAGTGGTCTCGCATTGAGCCTGAGCGCGGGCAATTCGATGAAGCGGTGATCAAGCGGTATGCGTTCTTTGTACGTCGACTGAAAGAAGAGGGGATCGAGCCGTTTGTGACCTTATGGCACTGGCCGCTCCCGCTGTGGGTACGTGATCAGGGCGGCTGGCTCAACAAACAGACGATCCAAGATTTTGTGACGTTCTCGCAGAGCGTTGTTCGAGTGCTTGGCTCGGAGGTGAAGTTTTGGATTACGATCAACGAGCCGCTCGTCTACGCCTCAAACGCCTACTACTCGGGGAAGTGGCCGCCGCAGGAACGGAGTTTAGGAAAGACGATTCGTGTGGCTCGGCATCTCGTCCAGGCGCACAAGCAGGCGTATGAAGCCATCAAAAAGATCAATTCGAATCTGCAGGTGGGCCTTGCCAAGCACAACATTCATTTCTCGGCCAAGCAGCCGTGGATTGTGAACCGGCTCATCGCGAGAGCCTCGACGTACTTCTGGAACGAGTGGTTCCTCAATCGTGTGTGCCGTCATCAGGATTTCATCGGACTCAATTATTACTTCCACAATTCAGTCGATTTCAAACTCGGGAAGCAGGAGAAGATCGTTTCAGATTTAGGATGGGAACTCTATCCAGAAGGACTGTATCGAGTCTTGAAAGGTCTCAAGCGATATGGCAAGCCGATCTATATCACCGAGCACGGACTGGCGGATAAAGACGATCGACATCGAGCGTGGTATCTCACCGAGTCTCTCCGATTTGCGCATCGGGCCATGAATGAAGGGACCGATCTGCGCGGCTATTTCCACTGGTCGCTTTTGGACAACTTCGAATGGTCAGATGGATTCTTTCCTCGCTTCGGACTTTTTGAAGTCGATTTTGCCACGTGTCGTCGCGTTGCTCGGTCATCCGTTGCCGTGTACCGTTCAATCATCACTAACAATGGACTCGATTAACCTTCACCCTATGTTCGACCTCCCAGAACTTCCATTCGACAAAAACGCCTTCGGTTCATGGACGAGCGCGCAGACGTTTGATTTTCACCATGGCAAACATCACGCCGGGTATGTACAGAAGTTGAACGCCGCCGTACTCGGGAACAATTTTGAAGGACGAAGCCTCGAGGAAGTGATTGCCGGCTCGCGAGGTCAGAACCAAAAAATTTTCAACCTCGCGGCACAGCACTTCAATCATAGTTACTTCTGGAATTGTCTGTCGCCAGAGTCGCCGTTACCAACCGGAGAGCTCGCGTCGGCCATCGACCGAGACTTTGGTTCCTTCGAGCAATTCAAGAATCAATTTACCGACGTGGCCGCGACGCACTTCGGCTCTGGCTGGGCATGGCTTGTGCGCACGGCAGATGGCAAGCTCGCGGTGAAAGGATTCCACGACGCGCAGACTCCCGCTCAGACAAGCGAGACGCCTCTTCTCACGCTGGACGTCTGGGAGCACGCCTACTACATCGACCATCGCAACGACCGCGGGGCGTTCATCAACGGCTTCTGGGATCACGTGAACTGGGAGTTCGTTGCGAGTCAATTTGTGTAAAGCGCCTCACCCACGGACTCGACACGCGTGTTGGTCGCAACGGCATGAAGCTCTCCGGAGGCGAGGCACAACGCGTCATGATTGGTGCCGCGGCCATCAAGCGTCCTCGGTTCATGATCATCGACGAGGCGACGTCTTCTCTGGACGCCGAGAATCAAGCGGCTGTCCAAGCTGGCATCGACCAGCTCCTTGTCGCGCAGGAAGCCAGTGCGATCATCATCGCGCATCGCCTCTCAACGGTCCTGGGCTGTGACACGTTCGTCGTCCTTAAGCCGGTCGATTCTCTCGCTCCCGGTGAAAGCCAGATCGAGACGATCGCTCATTCTGTCCCGGAGCTCTTCGCTCGCTCGGAGATCTTCCGCACTCTGGCGAAGCTCGAGGGGGTAACCCTCGCGACTTAGCCACTCATTGTTCATTCGCCACCCGTATTCAGCGGGTGGCTTTTCTTGCATCGTCTTTGCAACGTTGGTATCCTCCACCTCGCACCAATCTGAGGGAGTTGCTCATGCGCATTTTCGTGACGGGCGCGACGGGTTTCATTGGCCGGCACCTTGTCGCGCGGCTGTTGCTGGAGGACGTGGAGCTGGTCTGCCTTGTGCGGCCGGACGAGTCCCAAGCGGCGCGCGCGCATCTGAAGAGTCAGCGCGTGACAATCGTGGATGGCGATATCCTTTGGGAGAGGGAACGCCTCGCAGAGCTCATGCGCGGGTGCACGCATCTGGTTCATCTCGCCGGCTTGTATAGCTTCTTCGCGCCGTTTGCCGCGTTCTACGCGATCAATGTGCTGGGCGCGCAGGGCGTGATGGACGCGGCTCTGATTTGCGGCCTGCGCGCGGTGCACGTCAGTTCTTGCACGGCCTTTGGTCGGCAAGCGGGAGAGTTCGATGAGCTCGCGCCTCCGGGACCCGCATTGAGCGACTATGGCTACAGCAAGGCGCTTGGCGACGAGCGCGTGCGCGCGCTGCGCGACAGCGGTCTGCGCGCGAGCATCCTGTATCCGGCCTCTGTGCTGGGCGCCGGGGACGACAAGGCATCAGGCCGATATCTTCAGGCGGTTGCCGAACCGACGTGGTGGCGCGGCGGAACCGGTATGCCCATGCTACCACTCGCGCACCGACGAATGACGTGGGTGCATGTGCTCGATGTCGTCGATGCGATCTGGGGTGCTCTGTGCCTGTCGGAGGCGGTCGGTCGCGACTACCTGGTCGGCGGAGGCATTCACGACTTGGGCGAGATCCACGACATGGTCGCCCGAGCGCGCCTGGGGAGGCAGACGCATCACAAGTGGAACTTCCCGTTTGACTGGCTGCTCATGGCCGTTGCCTCGGTCATCGAGCCCGTAGGCCGTGCGTTCAAGATCGAGCCGCCTTGGGGACTCACGCGCGACCAAATTCGCACCCTGCTGCAGGGGATTGAGTTTCGCGCACAGCGGGCGCAGCAAGAGCTTTTGGCCGGCCGGCCGTACCGTCCGATCGAGGAAGCGATCAGAGAGTTCTTCGCCGATTAGACAGAGGTCGACATCATCCCACGCCCAGCGGCACGCCCGCTGGTTTTTCTTATGTGAGAGCGCGGTGGTAGGTGCACAAACGCCAAGCCGGACGGACATTCGATGTCCGTCCGAATGGGGTATAATGAATCTCGTGCAACTGTTAAAGTGCAGCGTGTATACCAATATATGCCAACCATCGCAGATCAATTCACTCCCGTTTTGCTCGATACGGCCGGTGTGCGCAAGCTCTTGGAGGAGCAGCGCATCGAGCCGGAGAAGTATGTCTTGTACATGTACGCTCGCCAGCGCGCGCAGGCTCGCCGTGCCGGTATGGCGATCACGGCCATATTCGTCGTTGTCTTTTTCGCGCTGGGGTATTTGGCGGCATTGGATATTCCCGATGTTTCCGCTTTTGTCGTCGGTCTCATTGCCGCGCTTTTGGGACTGGCGATCGGCGTTGGCGCGCTCAAGTATCAAGAGGGCTGGCGATTGCCGTACACCAACAATCCCGACAACCAGTCACGCGGTTTCCTCGCGCTGGGTTTGCTCAACAGCTTTTCTCTCAAGTACATGAAGCGTCTCACGCCCGCGCAATGGGAGGCGATCCGCCAGGCACAGATCGATCCGCAGGATCCGCGGTTCGCCATTCTCGCGCCAGAGGATCGCCACGCGGCTAAACTCGAGGCCATGACGCGCCTGCCATCCTCACACCAGCGTCTCGTCGACGTTCTTTCTCGCGTACAGCGCTGGAGTGCCTGGGGAATGCTCGTCATCGTTCTGGCGTTGTTTACCAAAGGGATGTTCTTCGTTTGGCTGGGATGGACGTTCGGGTCGCTCTGGTTCTTGCTCGAAGGCGTGATCGGTTGGATCAACAAAAAGGTTTCGGGTTTTGATGTCGAGACCGTCGAAGTCTACGGCTGGCCGGCTCGCGCAATCGCCATAGTGATCATCCTGACCGGACTCATTTTTGCCATCGTAGGTATTCTGGGAATGGACGAAGCGCTCGGGTGATGGATTATAGACATCGCTAATACAAAAACCGTCCCGGCGAACCGAGGCGGTTTTTGTATCCGTAAACTGATTACTCAGCCTTTGGACGTGCGAAGGAGACGCTGATCGCGCGACCCTCGATCATGGTGCCATCAAGGGCTTCCATGGCGGCCTGTGCCGTCGCTTCATCTGCGTATTCGACGAAGCCGAATCCGCGTGAGCGACCTGTCTCGCGGTCAGTGATGACGCGAGCGGAGACGACGCTGCCGTGCGCCGAGAACATCTCGGAGAGCTGGGCATCGTCGACACCCCATGGCAGGGAGCCGACAAATAACTTGTTGTTCACAATAAGAAGTGACAAGTGAGCCGTTTGGCTCGGTGACTTAAGAGCGGTACCTCTTATTATAACCTAACAAGAGAACCGCCTCGATTGTCCCATAGTTTCGTGAATCTGTCAATGATAGAATAGGGGATATCCCTGTTTGTATGAAACGTGCTTTGATTTTTTTAGCTGGTTTCCTCCTCGTTTCCGGATGTGGAGTGGCTCCTTCGGCGGTCGAACAAGTCGTCGATCCAGACTCTTCCGGTTCTTTTGAGGTACAAGAAAACGGGTACCGGAACACCCGTTTTGGCTACACGCTCCAGGTTCCCGAGGGGACAACACTCTATGGCCTCACTTCCGAGCAGACGGCCGTGGCGGCTGATGAGGATTCGGATGTTGTGTTCCTGGTCGATGGCGAGACAAACTTTTTTACGGTGCGGGGTGTTGAGGACAGTCGCACCCCCCACGAATGGCTCACGCAAAATCTTTCCTTCTTTTATCCGACGGGAGACGCGGCGCAACGGGTCGGTGAATTTGTCGGGACGCAAGCGATTTTCTTACAGGGGACGGGAACGGCGGTCTCTCCCGCCAGATTGGTTGTCCTTTCTTCTGAGGGGAAGCTGATCATTATTTCTTACGAGCAAGATACGGTCTTGTTTGAGTCACTCATCGATTCGTTTTCCCTCCTCTAGTGCTTCTTGAGAAGTTCACGCGTGACCGACTTGTACATCTCCACGGACGGTTGGTCGAACGTGTTTACTTCTAACAGCTTGCCCAGGTACATCATTTCGAGCATTCGGAACTGAAGATAATATCCTAGCTCGCGGGCATCGGCCGTCTCCAGATCGATCTCGACATAGGGGCGCTTCAACCTTTCATACGCCGCTTTCACCCCGCCGTAGATGGCTTGCATGATGTGCTCTAGCGATGTGCCTTGGATGTCTGCGACAAGACCAGGAATAGCCAGATGTGCGGGAATACGGTGAACCGCTCCCGTGAACGAGAAAACAAGATTCGTGAATTTGTCGTCGGGACCGGCGAAGTAGAGTTGAGCCTGGGAGTGAAGGTCAGTCGAGCCGATCGAGACGATGGGTGTCATTCCTTTGCCGTCCTTGCCCAAACTTTCGGCCATGAGCTGGCGATACCATTTTCCAAGCCCTTCCAGTTTGGGTGAGAAGAGGAATGTGTTGTGGATGGGGCGGCCAGCCTGGAGGTTCTGATACGTCAGGCAGGCGCTCATGAGCGAGTGGTTTTTGGAAGGGTTCTTGGACGTTCCATCGACGACCGCCCTGCGCGCGCCGTCGAGGAGTTCCTCGATGTTGATGCCCGCGAGCGCCAGTGGCAGAAGTCCCACGGCAGAGAACACGCTGAATCGTCCACCGACCTGCGGCGGAATAGGGAGCGTTTCAATGGGGCGTTGCTTAATGGCTTCCCCGAATTTGGAGCCCTCATCTGTAAGAAAAACAAACCGATCGCTCGCACCGCCGAAGTGTTCATCTGCGAACGCCCAGAGCACTTCCATGTTGGCGATGGTTTCCGTGGTGGTACCTGATTTACTGATCACAATCGCCAAGAAGTCCTCTTTACTGATGAGGTGTTCCAAGACGCGCGTGACCGCGGTCATCTTTTCATCCGTGACGGTGTCCAGGAATAAAAGTTTGGGAAGCCGGTCGACGAGGAGGTTCATCGATCCGGCGATCGCCTCGTAGACGGCCTGCGTCCCAAGGTTTGATCCACCGATGCCAATGATGATGACGTATTGCAAGGTTGGCGAGTGGAGGCGTTTTACCGTTTTTTGGATTTCTTTCAGCTGTTTGGCATCTCCCGGAAGTTGGAGGGAGGACTCAGGATCTTTGTAGTCCGTTTCTTTAGCGATGGCCGCCAGACGCTGGCGATACGGCTCGAGTTTCTGAGCGTGAGCCGAGACATCGGATGCGTGGACCAAAGCGTGCGTGGAGGTGAATTTCATAGGTGTGGATAACAAAATCGATAGAGAAACGTGCAAGTGCTACGATGGACATACTAATTCTAACGTGTTTTCTATGATGCACCAAGGTAAGTGCGGCATGCATTGTGTCGCGTGGTGGCTCCTATGGGTAGGAGGCATCAACTGGGGACTCTTCGGGCTCCTTGGTTGGAACCTCGTCGAGACTCTGTTTAGTGGATGGCCATGGCTCGTGAAACTCGTGTACATCCTTGTTGGTCTCTCGGCCATCATGATGTTGCTCGAGAAGAAGTGTACCAAGTGTAAGTAGTCCGGAGGAAACCGGAGGGAGCATGGGAATGCCCTCCGGTTTTTTGTTATCCTTCACCCTCAAAACGCCTATGGTATAATTTCGGCTATATGAAAGTCATCCTCTTAAAAGACGTGAAAGAGCTTGGGAAGGAGGGGGAGATCGTCGAGGTGTCAGATGGGCACGCGCGGAATTTTTTGTTCCCGCAGAATTTAGGGGTCGCCGCAACGGCCGATTCGCTCAAGAAGAAAGCGGATAAGGAAGCCTCCTTGTCACGCAAGGAGCATCGCGAGCTGTCCATGACCGGGGACTTAGCCGCCGAGTTGGATGGGTTTGAGTTGATCCTGCAGGAAAAGGTGAGTGATGGAGGCGTCCTCTATGCGGCCGTCACCGGCAAAGCGATTGCCGACGGGCTTAAGAAAGGAGGCTTTAAAGTCGATCCCGAGTGGGTTGAGCTGGAGCATCCTCTCAAGGAACCGGGCGACTACACCGTGAACCTCTCGCTCCCTCACGGTTTTGAAGCCGAGATAAAAGTCATCATTGAAGAAAAATAACAAAGCGGGCTTCGTGCCCGTTTTAACTATTCTATGACCCATCGTTATATCTTCGTTGTTGGTGGAGTGATGTCGGGTGTCGGGAAAGGCGTCACGACCGCTAGCATTGGAAAGATTCTTCAGTCGCGCGGCTTTCACGTTACCGCGATCAAGATCGATCCGTATGTGAACGTCGATGCTGGAACCATGAATCCAGTGGAGCACGGCGAGGTGTTTGTCACCGACGACGGGGATGAGACCGACCAGGACATGGGCAATTACGAGCGCTTCCTGGATACCGACCTCACCAGCATCAACTACATGACAACGGGTCGCGTGTACCAAACCGTCATCCAGAAAGAGCGTAACTTGGAGTACAAGGGGAAGTGCGTCGAGGTCGTTCCACATATTCCGTTGGAAGTCATCCGCCGTATTAAACACGCGACCTCGCAGGCCAAGGCGGATATCACGATGGTGGAGATCGGCGGGACGGTGGGCGAGTACCAGAACATTTTGTTCCTCGAAGCCGCGCGCATGATGCATTTGGAAGATCCAGAGAACGTCCTGTTTGTGTTGGTGAGTTATTTGCCTGTCCCCAAACATTTGGGCGAGATGAAGACCAAGCCGACGCAATACGCCACTCGCACGCTCAATAGCGCCGGGATCCACCCGGACTTCATCGTCTGTCGTGGTGAGCAGTACATGGATAAGCCACGCCGCGAGAAGCTCTCCGTTTTTTGTAACGTGAAGCCGGAGGCGGTCATTACGGCTCCAGACGTTTCGTCGATCTACCACATTCCAGCGATCTTTGAAGAGCAGGGATTGTCCTCGACGATCCTCAAAAAATTTCATCTCCGACCTCGAACGTCTGACTTGCGCAAGTGGAAAGCCATGGCGAGTGTGCAGGAGAACGCCAAGAAGACCGTGAAGATCGGTGTGGTCGGCAAGTATTTTTCAACAGGGGAGTACACGCTTTCAGATTCCTACATCTCGGTCATTGAGTCGCTCAAGCATGCGGCGTGGGCAAACCAGGCGAAGATCGAATTGGAGTGGATTAACTCAGAGCACTTTGAAGATGGAACCAAGAAGCTGTCTCACCTGGATGCGTTTGATGGAGTCCTCGTGCCAGGAGGATTTGGGACGCGCGGGATTGAGGGGGTGATCTCGACGGTGAAGCATTGTCGAGAGAAAAAGATTCCGTACTTTGGCCTGTGCTATGGCATGCAGTTGGCGACTGTTGAGTTCGCTCGTAATGTTTTGGGGAAGGTTGGCGCACACACCGTCGAAGTCGACGAAGCGACCAAGGATCCAATCATCCACGTGAATCCCATCCAACTCAAGAACATTCGCGAGAATCGCTACGGCGGCACCATGCGACTTGGGGCGTATGATTGCGATCTCAAGCCCGGCTCGATCGCGCGCAAGGCGTATGGGAAAGCAAGCGTGTCGGAGCGCCACCGCCATCGATACGAATTCAATAACGACTACGCCGCGGCTCTGGAAAAGAAGGGGATGGTGATCTCGGGAGTGAACCCGCAGACAGGACTGGTCGAGATTGTCGAACTTAAGAATCACCCGTTCTTTGTGGGCGTGCAGTTCCATCCCGAATTTCACACACGTCCCCTGCGGCCGCACCCGTTGTTCAAAGCGTTTATCGCGGCGGCACTAAAACGTAAGAAGTAAAGAATTCGGGGCCTCTAGGCGTGAATTGACATTTTTCCTTCTGTCCCATACACTCTTGGACGAAATTCATTCTTAGTCTTCCTTTTTGTATGGCACATAAGAAAGCGGGTGGAAGTACAAGTTTGGGTCGAGACTCCCACGGACAGCGCCTTGGCGTGAAAGTGGCGGACGGAACCCATGCCGCGGCTGGCGAAATTCTTGTTCGACAGCGCGGAACCAAGATCCACCCTGGAAAAAACGTGAAGCGTGGCGGAGACGATACGCTGTACGCGGCTGTCGCAGGGTTCGTGAAGTTCACCCAGAAGAAGGCCGCGAACTTCCACGGAGCCTTGAAGGCTCGCGTGTTCGCGAACGTTGAAGAAAGCAAGTAAACAAAAAACACCTCGCCTAGTGCGGGTGTTTTTTGGTATCATGTAGAAATCTACCTGTAGTGAGTAACATCGAACTATGAATGAGATTGAACAGCAAATCGAGAAGGTTCTTGAACAGGTTCGACCGGCTCTGCGCATGGACGGGGGAGGGATTGAGCTTGTGAAATTCGATGAATCAACAGGGGCTGTTCATGTCCGTATGCGTGGGGCCTGTGTCGGATGTCCCATGTCAGAAATTACTCTGAAGATGGGAATTGAAGCGGCGCTGAAGGACGCCCTCCCACAAGTGAAGGAAGTCATAGCGGTTGAATAGTGTGGCAGTGCATCCCTACAAAAAAGATCTTCAAGAAATCTGGAAATCGTTTTTGAGGATGTTTCAAAAGGAACGCCTCATCGTCTGGACGACCGGTCTCTCTCTTTTTTTGTTGATCGGGACGATGGTCCTCCCTGTGTGGCGCATTCTCCCTTTGGGAGCGGAGTCCCCGTTCATCGCCCTGCACTACAACATCTACTTGGGGGTCGACCGGTTCGGACCGATCTGGCATATTTTTTTCCTTCCCGCGCTGGGTCTCCTGTTCCTGGTGTTGAATCTGGCGATTGAAGCGTGGGCGTACCGAACACAGAAAACCCTCTCATTCTTTTTTGCGGCCGCGACCCCCGTGCTCCAGTTGGTACTTTTTGCGGCTATGGTCTTGATTGTTCTCATCAACGTATGACCCTCGAATCATTCGAAATCGTCCGGGTCTTGCTCCTTTCCGCCATCGCGTTCGTTGTGGCGTTTGCCTGGGCGCCACTCCTTATCCGTCTCTTGCAAGAGTGGAAGATGGGAAAAGTGATCCGGACAGAGGGAGACGCCCCCATCTTCGCCAAGCTTCACGAGAAAAAACGAGGAACGCCGACGATGGGAGGGATTCTGATTTGGGGAACGGTTCTTGTGTTGGCTGTTGTGTTCTATCACGTCACGCCGTTCCTTGCGGAAGGGTCTGTCTGGGCGCGATTAAACTTTTTGAGTCGGTCTGAAACGCTCTTGCCTTTGGGGGCGCTGATCGCCTCGGCTATTGTGGGCTTCGTCGATGACTACTTCAATGTTCGCGGCATTGGTCCAAAGGGCGGGGGACTGCGCATGCGCCATCGACTTCTCATCTATACCGCGATCGCCGTCGTGGGCGCGTGGTGGTTCCGGGTGAAGTTGGATTGGGATCTTTTGCACATTCCATTTATCGGCGACTTCAATCTTGGCCTGTGGTATGTCCCGGTTTTTATCTTGGTGATCGTGGCAACTGCCTTTTCGGTGAACGAATCTGACGGACTCGACGGCCTTGCCGGCGGCACGCTCCTCACGTCGTTTGGTGCCTACGCGGTCATTGCCTTTGCGCAGGGTCGCTACGATCTCGCGGTGTTTTGCGGAGTGATCCTGGGAGCCCTTCTCGCGTTCCTTTGGTTCAACATCCACCCAGCGCGTTTTTTTATGGGCGACACGGGGGCGATGTCTCTGGGGGTGACGCTGGGCATCGTCGCCATGCTCACGAACTCGGCTATCTTCTTGCCGATCATCGGATTTGTGTTTGTCATTGAGTCTCTTTCTGTCATCGTTCAAATCGGCGCACGCAAACTCTTCCACAGGCGGCTCTTCAAATCCTCGCCGATTCATCACCATCTTGAGGCGATCGGCTGGCCGGAGCCCCAGATCGTGATGCGGTTCTGGGTCATCTCCATGGTCGCCGCCGCCGTTGGCGTATCGCTCGTGCTCTTTGATGCGCTTGCCTAACATGGGACGCACCTCAACATCAGGCTCCGTCGATTATCTTCTCCTACTGATCGTCGGCACGATCGTCCTCTTTGGGCTGGTCATGCTGCTTTCCGCGTCCGCTCCCAGTGGGTACGCGGAGTTTGCCGACTCATACTACTTTGTAAAACACCAAATCATTTTCGGTCTCCTGCCGGGTATTGGAGCCCTCATTGCATTTTCGAAAATCCCGTACACCTTTTGGCGCAAGCACGCGTGGAATTTATTGATCCTCTCGATTGTCCTTTTGGTGCTCGTGTTCATCCCAGGACTTTCTGCGGGCATCGGTACCGCGCACTCATGGATTTCGATCGGCGGAGTCTTCTCTCTTCAGCCATCGGAAATCGTGAAGCTGACATTTTTGTTTTATCTTGCGGCGTGGCTTGCGGTGCGAGACAAGCAGAGTGTGCGCGATGTCCACGGAGGGTTTCTTCCGTTCGTCGGCGTTTTGGGAACGATCATCCTTCTGCTCATTCTCCAGCCTGATACAGGATCCATGGCGATCATCGCGGCCATGTCCCTCATCGTGTACTTTGTCGCCGGAGCTCCCGTGGCGTACATCGTTGGGTTGATGGCTGCCGGCTTGGGAGGGCTAGGGCTCCTTATTGCCTCTTCACCGTATCGTGCCGAGCGTCTCACGACATTTCTCCACCCGGAACTGGATCCACAGGGGATTGGGTACCATATTAACCAAGCGCTCTTGGCGATCGGATCGGGTGGATTTTTTGGACTCGGATATGGACACTCACGCCAAAAGTTTCAGTATCTCCCCGAAGTCGCCGGCGATTCGATCTTCGCGATTATCAGCGAGGAGATGGGCTTCTTCATCGCCGCGCTGACGATCGGGTTGTTTCTGCTGTTCCTCTGGCGCATGCTGAGGGTCGCCAAGCATGCACCAGATCAGTTCGGGAAGTACGTAGTCGTGGGCATTGCCGCGTGGATCGTGATCCAGGCGTTCGTGAATATCGGCTCCATGCTGGCACTCATGCCCATCACCGGCGTGCCACTGCCGTTTATCAGTTACGGAGGCACCTCGCTCGCAATCTCGTTGGCCGCGATCGGAGTGGTGTTGAATGTCTCTAAGAGCACAAAAGCATAACTGGATATCACAAATTGTGATATCCAGTTATCGAGAGAGTCGCAAAACTTGAGGTCACAATTTGTGACCTCAAGTAATAGACAAAACATATGCCTGCAGATCTCATTCCAAACGAATTGATCGAGTCCAAAATTTTTGTGTTTCGTGGGACGAAGGTGATGGTTGATCGAGACTTGGCAAGTCTTTATGGGGTTAAGACAAAAGTTCTAAATCAAGCGGTTCGTCGAAATCTGGCAAGATTTCCCGAGGATTTTATGTTCCAACTTGATACGAAGGAGATGATGATTTGGAAGTCACAAATTGTGACTTCCAAAAAGGAGAAGATGGGGATTCGGAAAGCACCCCGGGTTTTCACTGAACAAGGGGTCGCGATGTTGTCGAGTGTTCTCAATAGCGACCGCGCTATTCAGGTTAATATCCAAATCATGCGAACCTTTACAAAGATGCGCGAGATGTTGAGTGAGAATGAGGGCTTGCGTAGAAAGATTGAGCTTCTCGAGAAACAATATGACGAGAAGTTCGGTATGGTGTTTGATGCCATTCGTCGATTAATTGACGAGAAGCCCCTCGGTGGTGAGAAGGAAATAGGCTTCAAGTATTAACATTATGAAAATTCTCTTTACCGGCGGAGGAACGATGGGACCTGTCACGCCGCTGTTGGCGGTGTGGGAGGCGTGGAGGGCGAATGACCCAAGTGTCACGGCTGTTTGGGTTGGCACCTCTCGAGGGCCTGAGCGGATGGTCGTCGAACAGCAGGGGATTTCGTTCTTGACCCTGCCGGCAGCTCGCGCTCCCAGATATTTTAGTCTTGAATGGTTTACGTCGCCGATGGTGTTTTTTGTTGCCCTCTGTAAGGCGATCAGGATTCTCAGCGCGCAAAAACCCGATCTCGTCGCTTCGGCTGGTGGGTACACGGCTGTGCCCGTTGTCTACGCCGCAAAACTTCTTGGAGTGAACGTGTGGGTGCATAAACAAGATGTCGAACTCACTAAGACGACAAAACTCACGGTTCCGTTTGCGGATCTCGTGACAGTCGCGTGGGAGCGGAATCGAAATGACCTTGGGGATCGCGTGAAGCTTGTGGGGAATCCAGTGCGTCCGAGTCTCCTGCGAGGATCTCGCGAGCGAGCCTACGAGGAGTTTAAGATTTCGAAACTCAAACCCACCGTGCTCGTCGTTGGTGGGGGAACCGGATCCGTGTGGATCAATGAGTCGATCGATGAGATCGCATCCCGACTCATACAACAAGCGAATGTCATTCACCTCACGGGACGAAACAAACCGATCGAGTCGCGTCACCCCGACCATCACGTCCGCGAGTTCATCGACGACGAGATGGCCGACGCTCTGGCCGTGGCCGATGTTGTTGTGTGTCGAGCGGGACTTTCGACTATCACTGAACTTGCCGCGCTCTCCAAGACGGCGGTCATGATTCCGCTCCCGAAATCGCCGCAGGAGGCGAATGCGGACATGGTCGCGGACGCCTGTGTCGTGCTCGATCAGCGACAAACAACGTCGCAACAACTGTTCGACGCGATCACCGCGCTTCTATGTGATGAACCGACACGTCGAGATCTGGGCGCGCGAATGCACAGCAAGCTTCGCACGAACATCGCCGATGAACTAGTTGAAATGCTCAAGACGCTCTAAACAAAAACAGACTTCCTGTGAAGCCTGTTTTTGTTACTTTCGTGACTACTCAGCAGCTGGCATGTCGCCTTCTGCTGGTGCCTCGGCGGCAGGAGCCGCTTCTGGAGCTTGAGCGGAAGCGCAATGTGCACACTTCTGCTCGGGGTTGAGCTCAACGCCACTTGCTCCGCAAGCGACGCAAACACCTGATCCTTCCATAGTGATTTGCGGTTACGAATTAGCCCCGGCAGTATAATGGATCGTGTGACATCGCGCAACCCTTGCGATGTAAACGAAAAAACATCCAAACCTTCGTTTGGATGTTTTTGGTGCGCTGGGTGGGATTTGAACCCACGACCACGAGCTTAAAAGGCTCTTGCTCTACCCCTGAGCTACCAGCGCAAAAATGACGCGACGAATATATCAAGTTTCAGCCAGCCTGGCAATGGGTTTCGCTTTCTTGAAGAGTATCCACAAGCATGTTGGTGACAAAAGTTCGTATATACGAAAAAATGTCCGCAGATGGAAACGAAGGAAAAAGTGGTGAAGTCTGGAAGAGAGGCTGTTACGCAGTTTTTGGTTTGGTTGGAGGATGAAGCGCGTGACGCGGGAGAGATGTTTGAACAATGGGCCCGCCACCGCCCGTATCGATACGAAGGCGAGCACAAACTTGCTGAGGAACGATATCAGGAACATCGAAAATTTACGGAGCGAGCGCGATACCTCCAGCGTAAGAAATTGATTCACGTGAAGAAAACAGAGGCCGGTTTGCTCTACGAATTGTCTGACGAAGGCCGCGTCGAGTTAATGAAGCGCCTCATTCGTGAACGACCGAAACTCCCAGGTAGTCAGGTCTGTCTGGTTGTCTACGATGTACCCAACGAAGGGAATCTCGGTCGGGATGCGTTGAGGTATTTCTTGAAGCGTTGCGGTTTCAAGCAGGTTCAGCGCAGTGTGTGGTCTACAGATAGAGACGTGGTCAAAGAGGTGATAGGGTTCATTCGATCAACGAAGATTACCAAGTGGGTTGAGGTTTATCTTGCGCGAAAACAGTAATGCGGACAAAAATTCGTATATACGAAAAATTGTCCGCATCTTTTATTCTGGGGTTTGATACCTAAACAGCTAGAGGGGACTGTTCGGATGGAAGTTTTAAAACGGTTCCCTCCGCCACCAATCGACGGTACTTTTTACAGAGTTCCTTTCCGAGAAGAACGATGTTCAACTCTCCGTATGCCTCCTCGACCCGTTCGATCAATTTTTCTGTAAAGTCGAGCCATTCAGGATAACGAAATGAGCGTAGCGCGCCGTCATAGAGGGTAGCGACCTTATCGTAAAGCTTAAGGAGCTGTACTTCTGGTCCCTTCAACAGTACCGCATCGACCTCCTGTTTGAAGTTCTCGTAGGTCATGTCATTGATCAGTTCAACCGTCTTGGGTGGAAGTCCTTCAGGAAGTGGGGAAGACGTGTCTTCGAGGATGTCGTGGTACAACAGGGCGAGTGCACCTGGTTCGCGGATACTTTCGGGGAGCTGTGTTTCCAGAAGCAACATCATCGAGCACCACAACGGATGAGTGATGTACGGATTTTTTTCGCCGCTGGGAAATGTGCGTAGTGCTTTGGCGGTGGGAAGCACTTTTTTTTGGTGCGCGTCGGCGACATACGCGAGGAGCTCGAGATAGTGTTTGTAGTCAATCATAGTGAGATCGGTGTATCAGGTTGGTTTTAAAAGACCCAAACATCGCCATTTCTGCTACACTTAGAGCACTATGCGCATTGCGATGAATAGGCAAAAAGGATTATGACTTTCCCTCTGTGGCATACACAAAGCCTCGAAGAAATCCTGAAGACTCTGGACGCCGATGCACGTGGTCTTTCCTCGGCGCAAGCGGACCTTCGTCTGAATCGATTTGGCAAGAACATCCTTTCCACGCACGCATCCGATCCGTGGTGGAAGGTGTTGGTGCGACAGTTCATGAGCCCGCTGATTCTTGTGCTGTTGGTTGCGGGCGCGATCAGTCTCATGCTGGGCGATCTGGTGGACGCGAGTGTGATTGCCGCCGCGATCATCGTCAACACGCTTATCGGGTTCGTCCAAGAGTACAAAGCCAACAAAGCGCTTGAGGAACTGCGGTCGCTGGTACAACCCAAGTCGATCGTCCTGCGCGACGGGAAAGAAGTGTCGGTGTTCGCTCAGGCACTTGTCCCGGGTGATCTTTTGATTTTGCATACGGGGGATCGCGTAACAGCGGACGCACGATTTCTTGAAGGGGTTGATCTCGTGATCAATGAGGCGGCTCTCACGGGAGAATCGTTTCCTGTGCGTAAGGCCCTTTCCATTCTTGCAGAAGAGACATCTTTGGCGGAGCGAACCAACATGCTGTACGCCGGGACAAGTGTGGTGGGCGGTCGCGGCCAGGCCATCGTGGTGGCGACGGGTGGGGAGACGGAACTGGGACGCATTGCCACATTGGTGGAGGAGACACAAGAAACACGAACCCCCTTGCAAGAACAGCTCGGTCGGTTGGCGCGTTGGCTTGCCACGCTCGTGGTCTGCCTTGTGGGTGTCCTGTTTCTCATCGGAATTTTTTCCGGGCGCACGCTTGTGGAGATGTTCGAGATGTCCGTCGCGCTTTCCGTCGCCGCCATCCCGGAAGGGTTGATTGTCTCCGTCACCATCGTCTTGGCGATCGGGACGCAACGCATTTTATCGCGTAAGGCGCTCGTGCGTCGCCTCGTCGCCGCCGAGACGCTCGGGAGCGTATCCATTATCTGCTCGGACAAAACTGGCACGATCACGCAAGGAGAGATGCGCGTCACCCACCTCATCACCCCGAAACAAACATGGACGTATCCGTTCCCCCTGGGTGAGGAACCAAGCTCTGCGATGCGCAAGATGTTCGAGGTCATGGCCCTGTGTAATGACACGGTTATCGTCGAACACGACCCGGACCCGTTGCGTGGGAGTCCCACGGAGCGCGCCCTTATGGAAGCGGTCTTGGAACAGAAACTCGACCTCAAGACGCTGTCGTTCAAGCTCCCTCGCGTGTGGGAGATCCCGTTTGACAGCGTGTTCAAGTACATGGTCACCGCCCACGCGGCAGGCAAGAACACAGAGGTCTTCCTCAAAGGCGCGCCCGATGTCGTTCTCCCGTTTTGTTCGCACATCCAAGTGGATGGGAAGGCGGGAAGACTGACGGCCGCTCAGCAAGAGGAACTCGCAGAACAGGTCCTCACGCTCACACGCAAGGGCCTGCGCCTTATCGCCGTGGCGGCACGCACGATGGATGCGACTCAACCACCGCTCTCTCGCGCCACGCTCGAGGGATTTACGTTTTTCGGCTTCGTGGGACTCCGTGATCCGCTGCGCCCGCAGGCGCGGGAGCAGATCGCTCAAGCTCTCGCCGCGGGCATCCGTACGGTTATCGTTACTGGGGATCACCCGCAAACAGCGCGGGCGATTGGGCTGGAAGCGGGGCTCGTCGTGGGGCCCGACTCCGTGGTTATCGGGAGCGAGCTGGATGGATGGAGCGACGAAGAGCTTCAGCGGCGTGTGACGGATATTTCGATTTACGCCCGTGTCGAACCGCGCCACAAGATTCGGATTGTGAACGCGTGGCAGGCGCGTGGGGAAGTCGTGGCCATGACGGGCGATGGCGTCAACGATGCCCCGGCGCTCAAGGCCGCTGACATCGGCGTGGCCGTGGGTTCTGGCACGGAGGTCGCCAAGCAGGCATCTGACCTTGTCATTTTGGATAATAACCTCGGGACCATCACCGCCGCGATCGAAGAAGGGCGTGTCATCTTCGATAACATCCGCAAGACGACCGTGTACCTGCTCGCTGATAGTTTTACTGAGATGATTCTGATCGGTGGGTCGATCCTCATGGGTCTGCCGATTCCGCTTTTGCCCGCGCAGATTCTTTGGATCAACTTGGTGGCGGACAGTTTCCCCAATGTGGGGCTCACCATGGAGCCCGCCGAGAAAGATGTGATGAAGCTCCCGCCCAGACCTCGCAAAGAGGCGGTTCTCAATCGCGAAATGCTCCTCATTATTTTCTTCATCGGAGCGGTGACGGATCTTCTCCTATTTGCCCTGTACCTGTGGCTCTTGCGCACGGTTCCGGATGTGGGCGAGATCCGCTCGATCATGTTTGCGGCCGTGGGGATCGATTCGCTCCTGTACATCTTTGCCGTGAAAAGTTTCCGCCGCACGATTTTCCGCATTAACCCGTTTTCGAACCTCTGGCTCATTGCCGGCGTGGGAATCGGATTTGGTCTTCTGCTCTTGGCTCTCCTCCACCCATTCTTTCAGACGATTTTTGAGATCGTGCCGCTCACCTTGCCCGACTGGGGACTTCTCCTTATGATAGGAGTGATTAAACTCGTGGCAATTGAACTCGCAAAAGAATTCTTCCTTTTGAGAAAACGTAATCCATCGAAATTGTTGTATGAAACGTCCTAGCGTGTTCGCCCAGGTTCAGAAGTCGTATCAGGCCCAAAGCAAAGCGCGTCGGGAGCTCATGGCTCGTTCAAACGATGCCCTCTCCACGTCCAAGCGAGCGATCTTCGCCTTGCATCGCGACGACGCAAAAGCGGCGGAGGAATTGCTTTCCCACGCCGCGTCCCAGTTTGTAGCGATTGAGAAAACGTTTCGTGCTCTGCCAGAGCTCAAGGAAGAAGGCTCGTATCGAGCGGCGTTGGAGGAATATGCCGAGGCGCGGATTTTTGCCGGGTATGTGGAGTCAGGCAAGATTGTGAAACTTGAACCACGTGCCAATGCGCCATCGATCTACCTCGCGGGGCTCGCGGACGCGACCGGTGAGATGGTTCGTTGGGCCACACGCCAGGTGACGCTCGGCAACGACGCGACGGTGAAAGAGGTGCAAGAAGTCGTCGCCATGGTCATCGAGTACATGCTCGACCTCGATCTTACCGGATACTTGCGCACCAAATTTGATCAAGCTAAGAAAAATTTGAGTCGGTTGGAACAGATAACGTATGACCTGGCGGTGCGTGGACGTGGGTAAGCTATGAGTCCCCAAGATTCAGATTTCCCTTGGGTGTTTCGCCGCGACGAGATTGATATCCTCGAAGACGAACTTGAGGATCTTTATGAGAAGTATCATCGCCCCGGTGATGTGCCCTCGTTTGAGTCTTCGGTTCTGCGTGAACAACTAGACACCGAGGAGCGTTCAGATCAAGAACTGTCCCAGCGGCTAGGGTTTGACGTGCTTGAGCCTCCGCCGGAAGAGGTCGTATCTTCACGAGATTCTGATGTCCCCTCAGACACCTGGAGTGCCTGGCAGGAGGAACTTGTCCATGTCCGTTCTCATCCGCTCTACCAACAGGCAAAAAAATGGGCAACGGTGGTGAAGCCCACGGCCAAACGCGGGTACGAACAGGGTGGCGCCTATGCCGGGGAATTGTTTCGGATCTACGCCAACGTGAACCTCGTACCGCTCAAGATTTTTACCGCCCTGTGCGAAGAACTGCATGAGGATGAGGTCGGCTACGAAATCGCGCGGGAAGAATACCACTTGGCATTGATGTACATCGATCGGATTCTCGAGTCGATGAGTCTGATGATTTTTACCCTGGAGCTTTCCTCGTGGATGGAGTTCAGCCGCGAAGGGGCACGAACGTTACGAGACGCGGTGAAGGCCACCCTTGCCAATCTTCCACGCCCAACACCGCCTGTATGACACAGACAAAACTCGTGGCCATTGTTCCCGCGTATAACGAGTCAGCCACGATCGGCTCGGTCGTGCGGATATTGAAGCAGTCCCCCTACCTTAGCGAGGTGTTCGTCATCTCGGATGGTTCCGTCGACCGCACGGCACAGGTCGCGCGAGAGGCGGGAGCACGTGTGCATGAAATTCCGCGCCAGGGAGGAAAGGGCGAGGCTCTCTTGCATGCTCTCACGCACACAGACGCACCGGTGGTGGCGTTTTTTGATGCCGATCTTCGTGGACTGACCGTGGAGCACGTTGAGCAGTTGGTTTTGCCGGTTCTCAACGGCTCGCGCGTGATGAATGTCGGCCTGCGGGATCGAGGCCTCCTGATGACCGCCCTCACACGGCATTTGCCTCTCATTGCCGGGGAGCGCGCATTGCGGCGCAACGTAGTCGAGAACGTGCCAGCAGAATATCTGCGCGGCTTCATGGTTGAGGCGGCGCTCAACTACTACTGCCGTGCCCATGGGTTTGCGTATGGAGCTGTGAAGCTCAAGGGTCTGTCGATGCGTCGAAAATATGAGAAGGTCGGTTACGCCAGGGCTGTGCTACAATATGGGCAGATGTTTTACCAAGTCGCGTCAGCGATGGTGATCGTCCGTATCGCGCATTTGCGCGGAAAATTTTGATTCTGTATGTCCATTGATTTATCCAAGATCGAAAACTTCCAGGACGCCACGGTTACCGTTATGGGATTGGGGCGATACAAGAAGGGGAGCGGCATCGGCGCGGCCAAGTGGCTCCTGCGTCACGGCGCACAGCTTGTGATCACAGATCTCAAGGATGAGGAAGAACTCCATGAGTCTGTCGATGAGATCATGCATTGGTACTCCGAGTATCGCGCTTCGTACGCAGGCCGGGATATTTACCAGCCGGTGTTTGTGCTGGTGAAACACGACGCCGATAACTTCACGGACGTGGATTTGGTTGTGCAAAACCCCGGAGTGGCAAAAGAGTCAGAATTCGTGATGCTGGCCAAAGAGCAAGGCGTCCCGATCGAGTCGGATATTTCCTTGTTCTTCCGCTACTGTCCGTTTCCGATTATTTCGATCACCGGCACACGAGGGAAATCGACCACGACCGCGCTGTTGGGCGAGATGCTCAAGCACAAATACCCCAAGACGGTTGTTGCTGGCAACATCACCCGCTCGCCGCTGGAAGATCTCGATTGGATTTTGGAAGAAAAGGCTCCCGTGCCGATTGTGTTGGAACTCTCGTCGTGGCTGTTGGAGTCGATCGAAGGGTTGGGACTTGGTCCCCAGATCGCCATTCTTACGAACGCCTACAAGGATCACCTGGATCGCTATCCATCGTTTGAGGCGTACGTCGCCGCGAAAGAGCTGATCTTCCAAGAACAGAAACCGGAACAGCTTGCCGTTCTCAATGCCGACCAGGAGATCATGCGTGAGATCGCAGGTCGCATCCCATCCAAGCACGTTCATTGGTTTTCCAGCATGGTGCTTACGGATGGGCTCGATGGCGTGTATCGCGACGGCGATAATTTGGTACGCCGTATCGATGGCCAGACGACCAACTATGCTCATGTCCATGATCTCAAGCTCGAGGGTGATCACAACATCATGAATGCTCTGTCTGCTTCGCTCGCCGCGCACCTCGCCGGGGTGAGCGACGAGGACATCCACGAAACGCTCAAAACGTTCGCGGGATTACCTGGCCGACAAGAGATTCTCGGCGAAGTCGAGGGGGTGCTGTTCGTCAATGACACGACAGGTACGTCACCGGAAGGCGTCATGGCCGCGCTCAAGCGATTCGGCAAGGGCGGGAACATCGTGCTCATCTGTGGAGGCTCGTCCAAAGGTTTGGGGTTTGCGGAGATGGGAAAGATGATCGGTGAACAATCCAAGTACGTTGTGATTTTTGATGGCGATGCGGCGAACGATATCGAGTCAGCGATCGGCGACGGCGCGCCAAGCGTGCGGGTGAAGTCGATGGAGCAGGCCGTGAAAGTGGCGTATGAGAACGCGAAACTTGGCGACGTGATTTTGCTCTCGCCAGGTACGTCGAGTTTCGGGATGTTCAAAAATGAATTCGACCGCGGTGATCAATTCAAGGCGGCGTTTGAAAAACTCGGGGGAGTGAAAGAAAATCCATAGTCGTTACCTGATGAATAGTCATTACCTTGACAAAACAAGCCCAAAAGTGGTTTAATGGCCACTTCAAATCTGGGGAGAGAGACGTGAGGTCGCCAACGACCCTGGCCTAACATAGACCAAAAGGCGAAGAAACGGCTGTTTCGACCATCTCTTTTCTTGGATGTTTGAAGCGGTCGTTTTTGGTTGGATGGATGGGCTTTTTCTTGTTTCATCTTGTTTGTCGGTTTGCAGGCCCACAGGCAAGGTGGCGTGAGAATCATCCGAGCGTCCACCCAATCGTGCTCGTTTTTTTGAGTACGTCCGGGGCACCGGGACCAACCACAAGGAGGTCTCATGCTTCACTTGATCTTGATGCCTGGCGATGTGTCGTTCGGCTTGGTTGTTACCCCCCTGGAGGGCGAGTCCGCCGTCGTGGATCTCGCCAGGGTCAGTAGCCTGGCGGGTCGCCAGGTCGTGATCATCGGCCACCCGCCGACCGAGGGTCTCATCTACCTCATCAAGGGGTTGAAAGAGCGTGGCGCGACGGTCTTCCTGCGCGACCACAACGCCGGCAGTGACCCCGACGGCAAGATCGTCGCGTCCGTCCGCGCCTTGCTGGAGGAGCAGGCGGTCATCAAGACGCGCGCCGAGTCTCCGGCTTCCGCCCAGCTCGTCAACGTCGGCGAGTTCAATGACGCCATCATCGTCGCCCCCGACGATCAGGGCGGGGTCATGGCCGCCATCAAGGCGGTCGGGATCACCTACCCACACATGGACGCGGACGCGGCCGTGCTGGACGGGCCGGTCAGAGGCAAGACCAAGGAGACGCTTTCGACCCTGGGCTTCCGCTTCGTGCAGGCCTGGGGCGCACTGCCGCCTTTGGGCTCTCCGGACCGCGAGGAGGTTCTCGGATGGATCGTCTGGGCGTTCGTCGGGACGATTCGAGGTGGCAACCCGGAGGCGGAGCACGAGCTCGACGGCTTCCGCCTCTGACCCACCCCACGCCGCTCACGTGGCGTACGGGGAGATGATGAGGGTCGTCGTCAGCGACAAGGACAAGGAGGGGTGACCTGATCTAGGCATCCTCCACCAACGCACAAGTCGCGGTGGGGACCTTGATTCGCAGTGGTGGCACCAACAACGAGGGGGACCGTGTGTGGTACGCACATGCGGTCCCCCCTTCAACTTCCCCTGTGAGAACCCACTCGCGGCGGATGAGAGGGAACGACATGCCCACGACCACTCCCGTTTGGAATCGTCATGATGACCGTCTCGCCTTCGGCTGGGTCGCCAGCATCTACGGCGGCCTCGCGCTGGCCGTGGTGCTGGTGCTTGCGTGCGCCAGAGTCGCGCAGGCCGGTGAGCCGCCCGAGCCCGACCCGCGGCAGGTCCACATGGACCACTACGCCCAGCTCGAGCGCTGGGAGCACGAGTTCGCGCGCCCGCGCAGCGAGGAGCTGTGGCAGGCGGTCATCAGCCGCCGTCGCGAGAGCTTCCGTAACGACCGCGCGCGAGTCGAGTACATCCTCGCCCTGCGGCCGGCTCTGCGTGAGTTGCGAACGCTCACCCAGGAGCGGCAGGACGCAATCCTTGCCGGCTTCTGCCTGAACCAGGACGCGGCGGACTCGACCGTTCGCGAGCTCATGGACGAGCTCTTGAACCTCGCGATCCGCATGGCCGACCAGGCAGAGCTCCTGGAGTTCGCTCGCACAGAAGGCGCGCTGTGGGGACGCGATCGTCGGCTCTTCCGGTCGACCGTCGTCACCCGCTTCTTCGAGGAAGCGGCGCGGTTCGAGGCCAAGCGCGACCACGTCACGGTGGTGGTTGATGCAATGTACAAGTTGCTCCGCATCACCAACGGGCAGGACACAGCCTGTGCCGAGCTCTACGGCGGACTCGAATGGAGTCTGCGCTCCACGTACTGGCTCTACGAGCCCACGCTCGGCTGGCCTCTTCCACCATGACCGGCTCTTCGTGAGCCCTGGCCGTTGGCGCGCGTGTACGACGCGTGTCCAATGGCCGACCTTTCAAGATTCACAGACGCCGGTCTCTCTCCCTTCGCGGGGGAGTTTTTTCTTTCTGGATATCAACTAAGCGTATGACCCACTTAGAAGAAATGCGTGTTCGAACGAAATCGAGGTTGCGTTTGTGCTAAAATAGTTGTAGCTATGTTGAAGGCTGTTTTGCATTCACTGATCCCAGAGCCGCTTATCGGCGCCTATCATTACGTGCTTGCTCGGCTCGCGGCGTTTTTGTATGGACATCCAAGCGAGAAGCTCATCGTGATCGGCGTGACGGGAACGAACGGGAAGTCGACGACCGTACAGTTCATCGGCCGACTCCTCGAGTCCGCGGGGGAGCGCGTTGGATGGACGACGACCGCGAGTTTCAAAGTCGCCGATCGCGAGTGGGTGAACGACAAGAAGATGACCATGCTTGGCCGGTTCCAGACACAGAAGATGCTGCGCGAGATGGTCGAGGCCGGGTGTCGCTATGCCGTTATTGAAACGTCGTCACAGGGCATCACGCAGTCACGCCACATCGGCATCAACTACGACGTCGTGGCATTCACGAATCTCACGCCCGAGCATATCGAAGCGCACGGCGGGTTTGAAAATTATAAGGCGGCAAAAGGACAGCTGTTCGATCAGTTGCATCGACTTCCTCGAAAGAGCATCGACGGTCAAGAAATCGACAAGTCGATCGTCGTGAACCTCGATGACGCTCATGCGGAGTACTTCCTGTCGTTTGAAGCCGACCGCTATGGTGGATGCTCATGGAAAGGCGCACAACCTGAGCTTCAGACGCGACTCAACACAACGCCCGTGCTCTCCAATGAGGTCGCTTTCGAAGGGATCTGTACGACGTTCACCTGGCAGGGAAAGGGCGTTCATCTCAAACCCATCGGTCGGTTCTATCTCGAGAACACCCTTGTGGCGATGTCTGTTTTGTCCATGCTCGGGGTCGATGAGGCGCTTGTGCGTAGGGGAGTCGAGGAACTCGTACCCGTTCCAGGCCGACTAGAGAAAATCGATGAAGGCCAGCCGTTTACGATCATTGTCGACTACGCCTACGAGCCCGCGGCACTGACGGCTGTCTACGAGACACTCGAGCTTATCGATCACAGGCGGATCATTCATATTGTTGGTTCTGCTGGCGGAGGTCGCGATGTCGCTCGACGGACGGTTTTGGGAGAGATGGCCGCTGTGCATGATGACATCGTGATCGTCGCCAACGAAGATCCGTATGACGAAGAGCCCATGCAGATCGTGAACGACGTGGCCGACGCGGCAGGAAGCAACGGAAAGATGGACGGCGTAGACCTCTATCGCATCCTCGACCGGCAGGAGGCCATCGACTTTGCCATCAAGATCGCTGAGCCAGAGGACTTGGTGCTTATCACCGGCAAGGGGAGTGAACCTGTCATGGCCGTGGCGAATGGAAAAAAGATTCCCTGGGATGATCGCGACGCGGCTCGCCGCGCGCTTCAAAGATTTCATAGCCCCTTATGAATTTATCTATGCAAATCCCACGTTACATTGAACTCAAACCCCGCGAGGAAGTCCTGGAGGTCGTGCACGCAAGCCTCCTCCCAAAGCTTTGGACGTTCACGCTTGCCACGATTTGGACGGTCCTCCCGTTCTTCTTGCTGTTTCCACTCTGGCGACAGGGGACCTGGGGCGTCGTGCTCTTTTTCGTGTGGGTCGTTTCGGGACTCGTGATCCTTCTGAGGCTGTATCTGATGTGGGAGCGCACCGTGTTTCTGGTGACCGACATGCGCGTGGTTGATTATGATCAGCGCGGATTTTTTTATCGGGTTGTCACACAGGCACGGTTCGATCAGATGGACGAAGTGAGCGTGCAGGTGAAGGGGATTATTGCCACGCTTTTTCGTTTCGGAACTCTTCGGCTCAAACTTCAGGGCGCCGCCGCCGACATCGAGGTCGAACGCGTTCAGCATCCTGAGCATCTCGCGGATCTCATAAATGATTTGCGTACGCAATCTCACCCAGGCTAAAGCCTGGGGCTACCGCGCATAGCGCACATAAATTCTCATGCCATCACCTAGAGGCACAATAGGAGAACGTCTCATGCGTTGGCGGCTTCTGCTCGTCGTCAATCTTTTGGTGATTGTGTTCTTGGGGCTTTCCCTCTCGCGTGAAATCGTCCGCTCTCGCGCGATCGGCTCGGAAATCGCGCAACTTCAGGCACAAGCCGACGAACTTGCCGCTCAGAATATCGATCTGTCTGAACTGCGCACGGCCATGCAGACGGAGTCCTACATTGAACGCGAGGCCCGTTTGAAACTTGGCATGAAAAAACCAGGGGAGACGGTGGTGGTGGTTCAAGATGATGCCGCTGAGCTTGTGGATGGGGAGATCGTCTCTGCCAACGATCCACTGGGTCTTATTCTGGGTGACGCGTCTGTAACCGTCGTTGCGAATCCGACAAAATGGTGGTATTACTTCTTCGACAAAAATTTGTTTAACGCTCTGTCCGACTATGAATGATGACATGCAGGCTCCTGAAACATCTGTCTCCGAACAGCCGTCCGCTTTTAAGACATTCGTGAAAACACCCAAGGGCAAGTTGACGATCGGGATCGTCGTTGTGGTGGTAGTCCTGGGTTTGCTCGCGGGTCAGGTGTACGCGCGTCCGGTCACGGATCCGTTGGTGCGAGCCATGGCGAGCCTTCTTCCGTTCCCCGCTCTTTCGGTCGACGGCAGAACTGTCACGATCAATGAGTTTCTGACGGAATACGACGCCTTGGGGAGTTATTTCGAGGATGCGGGACAAGAGGCCCCACCCTCTGACCAACTTGAGATCGCCATCGCTGACACGCTGGTCAACAAGATCGCGATCCAGAAACTTGCCGACCAGTATGGAGTGGAGCTTGATGAGGAGCGGGTAGAGCAGTACTACCAAGACGTGCTCTCGGCGCAGGAAAGCGAAGGAGCGTTTGAGGAGAGTTTGAGCCAGACATTTGGGTGGACGGTGGAGGAGTTTAAGGCACGTATTGTGGAGTCGATTGTCTTGGCGCTTCAGATGACAGACACAGTGCTTGCAGATACCCAAACTCAGCAGCCGCGTCGTGACCTTATCGATACGGCCACGGCTCGAGTTCAAGCGGGCGAGGACTTTGCCACTGTCTCCAAGGATGTTCACGCGGGGTTTGAGGGGATTGAGGGGGATCTTGGGTACGTGAAGGCGTCGGCTCTTCCCGAATCGTGGGGCAGTCAGGTGAATGCCCTGGAGGAAGGCCAAACAACACAGATCATCGAACTGCCAGAGGGATACGTGATATTCAAGCTCGAAGAAAAGATTGTGGCTGGCGAGGACACCCAACTCCACCTACTCTCGATTACCGTTCCGAAGGTATCGCTGGAGGAAGTCGTCGACGAATATCTTACGACGGTCGAAGTGAAACGATACGTGGGGGAGGAATAAGTGAAAACAAAAAAGCATCCCATCGGGGGTGCTTTTTTGTGGAGCCACTGGGCGGATTCGAACCGCCGACCTCTGCTTTACGAAAGCATTGCTCTACCGACTGAGCTACAGTGGCGAAACCAGAACGGTCAGACAACGGCCACAGGATAGCAAGAAAAGCCGGTCGCGGGCAAGGGTCTAGAAGGTGTGGTCAATTCTGGTCGTGGAACTTTTGGCGGATGACCAGGAAAAACTACTGCTACTCTCAATCGTTGCCCCCATGCGGTAGTTTCCGTAGAAGACATCATCGACGATTTCAATGAGTGAAACCCAGTCCTCTCCAAAGAGAGCCTCGGCGATTTCCGCGTTCGCAATAGGGCGCAAGACGCCCGCAAACGAAACGGCATACACGCTGTTGGTCGAGAATTTTACCATCCGTTCCCCTGGACGGAAGGTCACGTTCTTGCCTAATGGGATATCGGACATCGCCGTGTCGGAGATGATGACCAGATCGTCGAAGTCCGAGAACCACGAGGAAAAGACGGACTCCGTCGGGAAGGCGTGTCGCTTTCCGTCAACGCCGTAGTAGTACACTGACGTGCAAGGATCATTTGGATAGACGTCCCCTTCACACCCAAGCTTGATGAGGGCGCCTGGTTCGATGTAGCTGGAGGCATCCGAGACGACGACGCTGGTGGTCCTTCCTTGAACGATGTTTCCATCCGTGTCTGCACAGCGGGCGTAGAGTTGATACGTTCCTTTCTCGAGATCAAGAGAGGTGTATACCACATCACGCTTCACGGTCTGGATTTTTCACGTTCGCCATCGACGTAGAGGCTACAGCTGTCTAATACATCGTTGTCCGTCACCAGGGAAGAGTAGGTTACAGACTCGTCGGTAATAGCGGTTGAAGGAGTGATCTTCCCGACCGTGGGGATCGAATTGGTGTAGGCGGAGATGATAAGAGCATCAACGGCTTGGGGAATGAGAAGCAAAGAGAGAACACAAAGTGAAAAAATATTTGGTTTGTTCATAGAAATGTCTGAATCTAGTTTACCATAATTAAAAAGAGACTCCGGAGAGTCTCTCGTGTGCGTAGCTACAGCGACCGCGGTTCGGACGCGTTTGGCTGCGCCGGTGGAATCCAGTGCGTTGGCGGCTCGTTGCCGCCCTTGAACTCGGGCAACGGCTCGAGCTCGGGCGGGATCTGGTAGGCGAGTCGGAAGCACGCCGGCGCTTCCGACTCGCCTATGTTGCGGATGAGGATGAGCTCCTCCTGGGGTGCGGTGGCCGGGATCTGGAAGAGCAGATTCCATCCGTCGCCGGTGTAGACGGTTTGGTTGCTCGCAAAACCGGCTTCCACGCCAGCGCCCAGAGAGCCGGAGATCAGGATGTCGCCACCCTGCGGGATGGCTGGTGCGCCCTTGACGAGCATCCGCAGGGTCTCCTGCGGGCGCAAGTTGTAGCACACGCCCGTTGTGCGCGGCTCCTCGAGCGAGGGCTCGGGCTGGAGGAGGAGAAGTAGATGGCTGTTCAACGGCTCGCCCTGCGCGAGCTCGGGCGTTGGCGCCGCCACGGGCTGTGGACTGACGGTCGCGATGAGCGCGGCCAGGGTGAAGGCGAGGTCTGCGACGAGAGGGCTGTTTGTCATGACATCTCCTTTGGTGCGTGCTCCAGGGCCAGATCGCGCCAGAGATCGAAGAGGATCTCGTTGAACGAATCAGACGGTGTCGCGTGCTACGGGCAGTGTCGCTCATCTGACACTCCGCGCTTGAAGCCAGGTTACCAACCTAGTCGGAAAAGCCTGCTTTGTCAATTGGTCGAGAAACCAAAAAGAGCCCCCGCGAGGGGACTCTTTTTATGTCTGTTGGAGCGGAGTACGGGAATCGAACCCGCGTCTCTTGCTTGGGAAGCAAGTATACTACCATTGTACTAACCCCGCGTCGGACGGTATAATAACCGAGAACTATGCGATGCACAAGAACCGTATCACTCGTATCGATTCTTTTTTTCTTCTCAGTTTTTCTTCCTGTCCATGCCTCTGAGTTGGAGGTGATCGTTTCCACATCGTTTGATGCCGCGACGATCGTAAAAGGGTACACGCTCGCACAGGAACTGCCGTCAACAGACAACCCAGAGACGAACTCGGTTCGAGCGCTCATCCATCTCCCGTACGCCCGTCTCGCGATTTTTGAGGAAGAGATTCCCGAAGTCGATTACGGTCCGGATCGATCGATTCATCCAGATCGCATTATCGACTTAGATAAAGTTGCCTTCGCTAAGCTCGTATCGTTGGGGGCAGGCCTCATCGATGTCAGAGTACAGCTGCTTGATTAAGCACTGTGTCATTTCGAGCGAGCGCAGCGAGTCGAGAAATCTCGAATTCGAGATCCCTCGGCTCCCGTTGGTCGCTCGGGATGACACAAACTATGATTCGTTTCAAAAACGTCACAAAGTTGTACCCACCAAATGTGGTTGGGGTGCAGGGTGTCAGTCTCCACGTAAAACCTGGAGAGTTTGTTTCCATTGTCGGGAAGAGTGGAACAGGGAAGTCGACATTGGCGAAACTCTTATTCGCCGAGGAGCGTCCGACGCGCGGGGTGATTGAAATTGGAGGCTGGGACATAACCAATATCAACGATTCCGATGTGCCGCTCCTGCGTCGACAGATCGGCGTCGTGTTCCAGGATTTTAAATTGTTGCAGAAGAAAACCGTCTACGAGAACGTGGCATTCGCGCTTCAGGTTGCTGGCGAAAGGCCACACCGCATCCGAGAGGTGGTTCCAAAAGTACTCGAGATCGTGAACCTCGATAACAAACTCGACCGCTATCCACGCCAACTTTCTGGTGGGGAACAGCAGCGCGTGGCGATCGGGCGGGCGCTTGTTCACTCCCCAAAGATTTTGATTGCCGATGAACCAACAGGGAACCTCGACACGCTCAACTCGCGCGAGATCATGGATCTGCTTTCAAAGATTAACGAATTCGGGACAACGATCGTTCTGGTAACGCATGACCGGGACATGGTGAATCGTTTGCGCCGTCGTGTCATTACGCTCGAAGACGGGAAGATCGTCTCTGACGTTGAAGAAGGCAGGTATAAACTTTAGCTCCCGTCATTGCGAGCGCTAGCGAAGCAATCTATGTTCGTGAGTTCCTATCGAGTGACACAATTCGCCTTCCAGAACTTTTGGAGAAATTTCTGGTTGTCCCTCATCACTGTGAGCATGCTCTTGTTGACACTCGTGACGATCAACATCTTGCTGGTCTTGAATGTCATCACAGATCGAGCGATCGCGCTGGTCGAAGATCGGATCGAGGTATCGGTTTACTTCTACGATTACACAGAAGACACAACTGTCTCGGCGGCTGTTGCCTATTTGCGTGGCTTGAGTGAGGTTCGTGATGTTGCCACGGTCTCGGCCACGGAAGCCTACGACCAATTTGTGGCGCGCCACCAAAACGATGAGCAGATCATGGCGAGTCTGGAGGAGCTCGGGCAAAATCCATTTGGGCCCAGCCTGATCGTCAAAGCACATACACCGGAGGACTTCACGCAGATCATCGACGCTCTGGATAACCCGCAGTTCCGTGACTTCATCCGCGAAAAAGATTTTTCCGACTACCAAAATATTGTGGAACGTATCCGCTCGACGACCGACCGCATCCGTGCGTTCGGGATCGCGTTGGCGGTCGTATTCTTGCTTATCGCGATCTTGATTGTTTTCAACACCGTGCGCATCGGCATCTTCATCCACCGCGAGGAGATCGGCATCATGCGCCTGGTGGGGGCAAGTAACTGGTTCATCAAAGCGCCGTTCTTGCTTGAAATGATCCTGCTCTCGCTCATGGCGGTCGGTCTCACTGCGCTGATCGTGTTTCCAACCGTGGCCGTGATCGAACCTCAACTCAGCGTTTACTTCGGTGCCGAGTCCGCAGGACTCGTCGACTACTTTGTCCAAAATGGTCTCCTCATCTTCGGCGGCCAATTCCTCGCGCTGGTTCTGGTGACGTTGTTCTCAACGGGATTGGCCATGCGGAAGTATTTGAAGGTCTAACTTTGTTTGACGGCTCTCACGATTGAAGATAAACTAAAGGTGATTTAAAGTTTATCTATGAAAAATTTTGTACCACTCAAGGAGTTTCGCGAGGACGTGGCGAAATACGCTGGCCGCATCGCGAAAGGTGAGACGTTCATCATCACAAAGCGATCCCGTCCGCTTTTCCGAGCCGAGCCGGTTGAAGAAGAGGGATGGGAAACCGTTATTGATTTTACCCAGTTTCGAAAAGGCGGTATTTTGGCCAGTGATCTTTTGAAGATGTTGAAGTCCGTCTAGCGATATGGTTGATCGGATCAAGAAGGTTTTGAAAAAACTCCAACCAAAAGAACTGAAACAGCTTACCGAGACGATCCGACTTGTCCAGACAAATCAATTGTTTGGGCTTGATGTAAAGAAACTTCAAAGTCGAGACGATATATTTCGGGTAAGACGAGGGGACTTTAGAATCATCTTCCGTCGAGTTCCGGATTCAAAAAATAGGATCATTGCCATCGAGCGACGGACAGATACGACCTACAATGATCTCTAATTCAAAAGCCACCCTACGATAAACTCAGGGTGGCTTTTGTGACCCGTCTCCTTTGTGGACGGCGTGATCAGAACGGGATGAATACGTCTGTTATGTATGTCCTTTTTTGAAGAACATGAGGAGTCTTTGAACCACTCTAGGACTTACCGCTATGTCTCTGGCCGTTGCCTCGACTGTTTTTGTTAGCTGTTTCAGTCTCATCCGTTGATGTACAGAGAGAGTTTTGGGGATGTTGGCAATTGCCTCGATACCGAAGATAAGTTTCATTACTTCCGTTTCGATGAGGGTTGATTTTGCGCTGGGCATAGCGGTGGCGAGCACGTTCAATGCCCGTATGTATCTTGGAACGGCTCTCAAGAAATTTTGTTCTCCACGCAAGACGGTCGTGATCCTTTCAAGCCCGATGGCGTAACCGGCGACGTAGTTGATAGGGAAGAGCTTGTCTTTTTTTATCCGAAAACAATCGAACACGATGGTTCCAATCTCAATGCCCTTAGCGGCTACCTCCATTCTCGGACCGACCAGCGCCAGGTCGTGTTGCTGGACGTCTACATTCGCAAGAGATTTTACGGCGTAGGTTTTTATCCGGCGAATTCTTAAGAGTCCTTGTGAAATTTTGTCTGCCGGAAATGGGTAGCGTCGTTTGACCAGATAATCCCGGCCTTCCGGATGGCCACCCACATCACAACCACCAAAGTACGTTGTTTCGAGATCTGAATCTTTTATTCCCAAACTTTTTGTCAGCTCGAGAAACTGGAGGATCATCTCAGATTGGAGTTTATGGAAACGAGGATCCTTGAAGGGATCAGAGAAGTTTTCGTTCAGCTGAACGGCCTTGGCGAAGATGCCCATGTGAAAAATGGCCGAGTGAGTTCTGTCGAATGTTTCCTGAATGCGTAGACACCGGTCTACTCCCCAAAAACTTGAAGGCTGATCCGGCAGGTTCAAAACCTTATCGTGGAATCCGCTCACGTTGAATTCGCCAGGGAACTGGTTCCCAGCAATGGGTGAGAACTCCTCGAGTATCGAATCGCTCAGCGGTTTGTGGAAGGTTCGAAGTTTTGTTTGGAGCACCGATAGATCGATCATAGCTTACTCAATGTGGAATCGTTTCACACACATTTTTTCAAATCGTTCCTTGTCATTTTTGCCGTCCACGATCGCCACGTCGAACTCGTCGATGACGATCCTTCCTTTCATCAGCGGACAGGACAAGACAAATGACTGGTATTCGCCTCCCTCGGCGGCGCTGTCGATGTTCATCGACTCGAGTTCAGCAACAAAGGTTTTGTCGATTGTTCTCCCGACAAACGTTTTGGGTAGATCTCGTTCTCGCACACTCGCGACGACCGATTGGATACCGGACTCGATCACTTTATTCATGTAGCTCACGGATGCGTCCCTTGTGGGACATGCATCGCGGGCGGGTCTTAGAATCGTGACATCCAGAGCCGCACCGAGCATGTCACCAATGCCCGAGGTGTATGGATGCCAAAGATCTCCTGTGACCAAGTGTGTTATTCCCCGACTCCGTAGCATCTCGTCTAGTCCAAGAAAAAATTCCCGCAAATAACCCTGACCCGCGCTCAGAATTAACGTCTCGTTTTCGATCCCCAACAGTTGAAGTTGAGACTCCCGTAGAGCCTTCTCAACCTCGGGTCCGGCATGAAACTGTGTGTCTCCCTGTGTGGACGTTAGACTCACAATAAGATCAATCGGCACATATTTTTGTGCCGCCTGTAGCGAGTAGATGCTGTCTTTACCTCCACTGAAAAGGATCGCCGCTTTTTCTAACATACATAACAAGTGTAGTACACTTGAAGGAAAAACAAAATCCCAGCGGTGTCGCTGAGACTTTGTTGGTTCGGGGACTTGGAATCGAACCAAGATTCACAGCTTCAAAGGCTGCTGTCCTGCCGTTAGACGATCCCCGAATGTCGACGAGATCGTACTCGTCTTTTTTGTTTTGATCAAGGGGGCTCTTTGGACAAGGATGGGTTTTTTCGCTATCCTAAGGCTTCAGTGCGCAAAGGACTATGGCCATGACTCCACACGCAACAACGTTTCATTTTGAAGGCTATCGCTTTTTCCCGAAGAAAAAGGAGTTTCACTTTACCTACCGAATAGATTTTTCCGACCGTGCTCCGCTCACGTTTACCGAAACGATTCGACTCCCGAGAAGTCCCCAAAAAATCTCGACGGCATTTCAAAAGAAATTTCTTGAGCCGCTTCATCTCATTCTCGGAATCAGTTATTACAAGTTGTACTGCCCGCCAAAGATTGCTCTGCCGTTTCTTCTTTCCAAGGAGCAGGCCACATTCTGGACCACCGTCTACAAAAAGGGACTCGGAGAATTTTTGTATCGAAATAAAATCGATCCCAAACGTCTCGCGACGTTTCCCTCATCTTCCGTTCGCACGGCTCCGATCCGGCTGGACGTCGAGGATCGGGCACTTTTGGGTATTGGCGGAGGGAAGGACTCGATCGTCGCGGGCGAACTACTTCGGGACGTTCTGGAAACCACGTCGTTTCTTGTAGAGACCCAACGACGGGATCCGATTGCCGACCGCGTGGCCAAAGAGATGGGTTACCCCGCCCTGCGCATCCAACGAATGCTTGACCCGCAGATTTTCTTGCCGCACGAGGGTGCCTACAACGGCCATATCCCCATCTCTGCCGTGTTTGCGTTTTTGGGACTCCTCACATCCGCTCTGTACGGTTATCGGTATGTGGTTGTTGGAAACGAGCACAGCAGCAATGTCGGAAACCTGCGGTATCGAGGAGAGACCATCAACCATCAGTGGAGCAAGTCCGCGGAGTTCGAGGCGATGCTCCAGGAGTACACGAGGAAGTTCATCACACCCGACATCACGTACGTCTCGCTCCTGCGCCCATTTTTCGAGATCCGCATTGCCAAGATGTTCGCGAAACACAAGCAGTATTTTTCCCTGTTCTCCAGTTGCAACCGTAACTTCACTGTTTCTCGTGAGCGGCCGAAGACATTGTGGTGTGGGACATGTCCGAAGTGTGCATTTGTCTTTTTAATCCTCTCGCCATTTGTCCCTCGGAAGGATCTCTGTTCGATCTTTGGCAAGAATCTTTTCGCCGACCCCTCGTTGGTTCCTTTGTATAAAGAGATTCTCGGATTTGGGACGCAGAAGCCATTTGATTGCGTGGGCACATTTGAAGAAGCGCGCGCCGCGTTGTTTCTCGCTTCCAAGAAGGACAAGCGGGATATCGTCGTTCGGACATTCCTCCCAAAGATCAAGCATGGCCGGCATCTCGTGGAAACGGTGATGAGCCTGAATCGAGCTCCGACCTTGCCCACGCGATTTCGACTTCTTGGACTGAACTCGGTGTGTCTCTTGGGCTACGGTCGGGAGGGGAAGGTCACGCATGCGTACCTCAAAAAGACCTACCCGCATCTTTCGATCGGGATTCTGGATAAGAGCCGGGACAAGAATTACCTTGCCAAGCAATCCCGCTATGAGCTTGCCGTGAAGACGCCGGGGATTCCGAAAACCGTCGTGACGATTCCTTACATCACGGCGACGAATCTGTTTTTTTCCCGGATTCAAAATCCGGTGATCGGGGTGACGGGCAGTAAAGGGAAAAGCACGACAGCCAGTTTGATCTACGCCATGCTCAAGTGTGCCGAGAAAAAGGTACGTCTTGTCGGGAATGTGGGGGAGCCCATGTTGGGAGTGCTGGTTGGCCGGATCGATCCCGAGGAGATTTTCGTCGTGGAGCTTTCAAGTTACATGCTCGACGATATCGAATACTCACCTGACGTGGCCGTTCTTACCAATCTGTTTCCGGAACACATGAACTACCATGGGGGAGTGGCCAATTACTATCGCGCGAAGAAAAACATTTTTGCGTTCCAGCGTCCTGGAGACGTCGCGATCCGTCCGCCATTCCACGCGCGGATTCCTGTGAAGGAGAAAGAGATTCCGCTCCTGGGTCCGCACAACCGAACCAACATCCAGGCGGCCATCGAGGCCGTGCGTTCCTTCGGCGTTTCCGTATCGGCCATCCGTAAGGCGATCAAGAGTTTCAAGCCTCTTCCGCACCGGCTCGAGTTCGTCGCCACCGTGCAGGGCTTCCACTTCTACGATGACGCCATTTCGACGACGCCTGAATCTACCATCATGGCTCTGCGCTCGCTTTCGCCGGTCGGGACGATTTTTCTGGGCGGAGAGGATCGAGGATATGATTTTCGTTCCCTTGAGAAGGCGTTGAGGAAGTATCACGTCAGAAATGTTGTACTCTTTCCCGAGAGCGGGAAACGGATCCTGCGTTCGCGTCGGGGGTTTACTGTTTTGGAAACTCGGAGGATGGAAGAGGCTGTTGGATTCGCCATGACGCATACGCGACCCGGGGAAATCTGCCTTCTCTCAACCGCGTCCCCAAGCTACTCGTTGTGGAAAAACTTCGAAGAAAAAGGAGAGGAGTTTCAACGGCTTATTAAAAAACAGCTCGTTGGCAAGTGATGCAGAGTGTGGCATCATAATCGTGTATGTCAAAACCCACGTGCCTTTTTGTTGGTCGCTTTCAGCCCTATCACATTGGCCATCACATGGTTATTAAGGGCATGACGAAATTGTGCAAGAAAATTGTGATTGGGATCGGAAGCTCAGACAAATCGAAGACACCGGAGAATCCGTTTTCCGCGGCCGAGCGTAAAGAGATGATCCAGCAGGCACTCCAGGACGAAGATATCATCCCCATGTTTGACGTGGAGTTTGTGGATCTCCCAGACGAGAGTGATGACTCCCAGTGGACGCAACACGTCCTTGAGAAGGTTGGACACATTGATACCGTCTGGACGGGGAACGACGCGACGAAAAAGTGTTTTGAAGGCACGCTCGAGATCAAGGAGATCAAAGAAGTACCCGGGATCAGCTCGACCAGCATCCGCCAGATGATCAAGAAAGGTGATCTCGACTGGAAAACGAAAGTCCCCGGCGCGATTGTCTACGCGATCCAAGAACTTGGAACCGATCGTCTCAAATAACATGACACGACTCCCGCATCTCATGGCTCTGTGTCTCGTCTTTGGCTCCATGTGGTTGCATGGAGTGATTGCGATGCCCTCTTCCGATCATGTCATGGCGGCAGAATCCTGTTTGGAATACTGTTTAAGTTCGGTGCATACAGACTCGGCCGACGAAGCGCTTGCGGGGATCGCCGTCACGTTTCCGGCCTCCGAGATCCAACAATGGGGTCAGGTCCGGGATCGGGCTTTTTCTTGGGCGCCGAGCGTCGAATCACATCATGACCCAAGTCAGATCCTCACAACCATTAAGCGAGAATGAAACTCAAGACCTCGGTAAGTCCCTCTTATTCTTGTCTTGAGTTTTTTGTATGCCTGAATCTCTCAATTATCGCCGCCTGCTTGGGGTGGCGCTCATCGTGTTCGCTCTGTGGTATCTCTTCGACCGGTTTGGTGTGCTGTCGATCTCACCAAGCATCAACGGCTCTGTCGGACTTGTTTCGATCTTCTTCATCGGCGTCGTTGCCTCGCTCTCGTCTTGTACGGCGATCCTGGCCGGATTCATCCTCGCGCTCTCATCCACACACGCCGAGCGTCATGCCACCGAGTCCGCTCACGACCGCATGCGTCCTCACATCCTCTTTAATCTCGGCCGCCTCATCGGGTTTGCCGGATTTGGCGCGCTTGTCGGATACCTGGGATCGCTACTTGTTCTCTCACCGGCTCTCAATGCGCTATTCGTAATCGTAGTCGCTGTTCTCATGTTGTCGATTGGCGCGAATCTCCTCAAGCTATTTCCAAAGGGGGTGTTCCAGATCACGCCACCCAAGCGTCTGACACGGTTCATTCACGACCTCCAAGATTCGAAGCATCCGGCTGTTCCATTTGTCCTTGGGGCGCTTACGTTCTTCCTTCCATGTGGGTTCACGCAGTCCGTCCAGCTATATGCACTCTCGGTCGGCGACCCAATGACAGCCGCGATTATTATGGCCGTTTTCGCGCTTGGTACCGCGCCGGTCTTGTTTGGCCTGGGAGCCGCCACATCCGTAGCCCACGGAAAGACTCTCAAGCGTGTCACACAGGTCGCGGGGATTCTCGTTTTGGTGATTGGACTTTCACAGTTGCGTAATGGCGTGGCGCTTTTGGGGATCTCCTCGCCGGGAGCCGTGACACAAGAAAAACTCGCGGTCGCAGAAGATTCCCTCATCCTCGCGGATGGGAAACAGATTATTCAAATGGAGCTGGCGAGTGGGTTCTATTCTCCCGATGTCCTCCAAGTCGTCGAGGATATTCCCGTCGAGTGGCAGATTTACGCGCCGCAATTCATGGGATGTGCTGACACGCTTGTCTCTCGCGGACTCGGGATCAGCACACGTCTCAAGCCAGGCGACAACACCATCGCGTTCACACCGACCACGCCTGGGAAGTACACGTTCAGCTGTTCGATGGGGATGGTGAGGGGTACGATGGTGGTAACGCCTAGCAAAAATTAGTATGTCGAATACACAATTCAAAATTACGGGCATGCACTGTGCGAGCTGCGCCGTGACGATCGAGCGTGAGCTCGAAAAATATCCGGGTGTGCACAAGGCCAATGTTAACTATGCACTTGCGAGCGCCGCGGTCGAGCATGATGACACGGTCGCCGAGCATGATCTTCACACGGCGATTCAGGGAATGGGCTATGGTGTGCAAGCACCTGGGATGGACATGGGTGAGCACGCCCACCATGGGTCGGGCGGATCTGCTGGTCGTCGTGCGACGATTTCCATGAGCCTTGCGATTCCCTGCGTCGTGATCGCGATGCTGGGGCTTTGGCCATGGGTTCAGGCCATGTTGGGAAGTATCGTCGTCCTGGGTCCTGGAATGGAATTTCATAAAGCGACATGGAGCCAACTCAAGCGCGGACACGCCAACATGGACACGCTCATTACGATGGGAACGCTGGTCGCGCTTGCATTCAGTTGGTGGCAGTTGTCCGTGGGTGGAGATTTGTACTTCGAGATTGCCGCGCTCATCACCGGGTTCATTCTGCTCGGACGCTACTTTGAAGCTCGAGCAAAAGGAAAAGCGAGCGAGGCCATCTCACGATTACTCGAGCTGGGCGCCAAGATGGCGCACAAATTGGTAGCCCCAGGCTTCAGCCTGGGTGAAGCTCAAGACGTTCCTGTTGAATCGTTAAAGCTGGGCGACATCGTCCTCGTGAAACCTGGCGAGAAGATTCCTCTGGACGGAGCGATCATCAAAGGGGAGTCGTCGCTGGACGAATCCATGCTTACCGGTGAGAGTATGCCAGTGGGAAAGAAAGAAGGAGACACCGTGTTTGGCGCGACCGTGAACCAGCAAGGAGCGCTCACCGTGAAAGTGACCGCGCTCTCGGGCAACACTGTCCTTGCGCAGATCGTGAAACTGGTCGAGAACGCGCAACAGCAAAAGGCACCGATCCAGAAACTTGTCGACAAGATTTCCGGGGTCTTTGTTCCCATTGTCATCGTGATCGCCGCCGTGACGTTTGGCATCTGGTATGCCCTCACGGGGGAGGTGACGACCGCGTTTATTCCGGCGGTGGCGGTGTTGGTGATTGCGTGTCCTTGCGCGTTGGGACTCGCGACACCCACGGCGATCCTGGTCGGCACCGGCCGCGGCGCCCGCGAGGGGATTCTCATCAAGAGCGGCGAGGCGCTGGAGCGCAATCGTCATATCGATGTGGTGTTGTTCGACAAGACCGGGACGCTAACCGAGGGTCGACCATCGGTGACAGATTCGACTCTCAACGATGAGCACCTTGCTCTCGTCGCGTCGCTGGAGGCGTCTTCCGAACATCCGCTGGGTCAGGCAATTGTGCGTTATATGTCCGATCGGACAATATCGTATCCGCCAGCTGAGCAGGTTCGGGCACTTGTAGGAAAGGGGATTGAGGGCGTGGTTGCGGGGAAAAAGGTCGTTGTTGGATCGGTGGAGTACGTGGAACAATTATGTCCGATCGGACAAAATCGATCATTGGCTGAAGATTGGCAGAAGCAAGGGAAGACGGTCGTCGTCGCCTGTGCTGACGGTAAACTCCTTGGCCTCCTCGCTATCGCCGACGCGGCAAAACCAACCGCGAAAGCCGCGATCGAGGAATTGAAACGCATGGGTCGCGAGGTGGTGATGGTTACGGGAGACAACCGTCGTACAGCTGAGGCAATCGCGCATGAGTTGGGGATCGAGCAAATCGAGGCGGAAGTCTTGCCTGGAACCAAGCTTGAGGTCGTGAAGGCGTGGCAGGCGAAAGGCAAACGGGTGGCCTATGTCGGCGATGGCATCAACGATGCACCCGCACTCACCCAGGCCGATCTCGGGATCGCGGTAGGCAGTGGAACCGACGTGGCGATCGAGGCGGGACAAATTGTGTTGGTCGGTGGAGGTCCCGAGAAAGTCGTGGCGGGTCTCAAGCTGGCCGCGGCAACGTATCGAGGCATCAGACAAAATCTCTTCTGGGCATTCTTCTATAACATCGCGGCGATCCCGTTGGCGGCACTCGGACTCCTCAACCCGCTCATCGCCTCCGCGGCCATGGCGTTCTCGAGCGTCTCAGTGGTGCTTAATTCGCTTAGGATCAAGCGGGCAAAAATCTAGAAAAGAAAAGACCGCGAGAAGCTCGCGATCACGTGAGGGGACGGATGCAGACCGTGGGTCGGTCCGTCCCTTTGAGCGTCTTGGCCTCGTACATGGCCTTGTCGGCCTGGGAGATCAGATCCGCCCACTCGAGGCTTGCGGACGGAACGCCGACCGCGACGCCGATGCTGACGCTTGCGCGCAGATCCGGAGCGGATTCGAGCCTGATGACCGAGACGGCTTCATGGATCCGCTCGATCACCTTTGCGGTTTTCGCCTCGATCAGTCCCTCGAAGAACAGGACAAACTCGTCTCCGCCTTTTCGGGCGGCCAGGTCTGCGGGGCGCTTGCTCCGCTTGAGCGCCGTGGCGATCGCGACGAGCAACTTGTCGCCCACCGCATGGCCGAGCGAGTCGTTGACTGACTTGAAGCCGTTGGCGTCGATGAAGATCATCGCCACCGAGGTCTTTCCGCGTTTGGCGCGTTGGAACCGCGGCCTTCCGTCTTGATCGAAGGCTCGACGAGTGTAGAGTCGGGTGAGTGCATCCACCGTCCCTCGACGCTCTGCTGCCCTTCTTCGTTTCCTTTCGTCTTCCAACTGCTGTTGGAGCTCGACGATGGTGACGCACGCGGCTTCCCACTTGCTTCTGTAATTGGTGTCCCTTCTTCGGGCCATGGCTCCTCCTGGCTGCTGGATATTTTCCAAACAGACCATAGTTAAGCCGATTTCTTCGTTTTTGTCAATCTCTTCGGTTGCTTTTTTTGTTTCCTTTGCTATTCTGGAGAGCGAGAAGATCCACCGTCGCTCCAATGGAGCTATGGTGGACAAGCTCAGATCCCACCCCCTAGAGCTGGCGCTTTAGGGGGAACTTGAGCATTTCCTCGTCATTGCGAGCGGAGCGAAGCAATCCTATGAATTTCAAACTTCACTCCGACTACAAACCCGCAGGCGACCAGCCGCGTGCCATTAAGCAACTCACGGCCGGTGTTGAATCTGGCGAAAAGTACCAGACACTCTTGGGCGTGACGGGCTCGGGAAAGACGTTCACGATGGCCAATGTGATCCAGAACACGCAGAAGCCGACCTTGGTTATCGCGCACAACAAGACGCTCGCGGCACAGTTGTGCAACGAGTTCCGCGAGTTCTTCCCCGGCAACGCGGTCGAGTATTTTGTGAGTTACTACGACTACTATCAGCCCGAGGCGTACATGCCGCGCACGGACACCTACATCGAAAAGGAATCACAGATCAACGAGGAGATCGATCGGCTTCGTCACTCGGCCACGCAGGCGCTATTGTCGCGGCGCGATGTGATCATCGTGGCGAGCGTGTCGTGTATCTATGCACTGGGAAGTCCTGATGAGTACAAACAGACGGTGATGCACATCGAAATCAGCGGCCTCCCTCCCACCCCCCCTAGCCCCCCCTCGGGCAGGGGGGGAACCGGAATCCTTTCCCGCAATGAGATGTTGCGGCGATTAACCGAGATGCAGTTTGAACGTACGACCGCGGATATCACGCGTGGGCATTTTCGCGCGCGCGGCGACATCGTGGAGGTCATGCCGATGAACGAGGAAGTGGTGTATCGAGTGGTCTTCGAGGAGGAAAAGGTCGTGGACATCCAGTCGCTCGACCCCGTCACGCGCAAGTTCATCGACAAGCTCAACGACGTGTGGATTTTCCCAGCCAAGCATTACGTCGTTTCACAGCCACGACAGAAAGAGGCTCTGCGTGAGATTCGACAAGAGCTCGAGGATCGTCTTGCCCTCTTCGACAAAGAAGGGAAGGTGCTCGAGGCCGAGCGTCTCTCACGTCGAACGCGGTTCGATCTCGAGATGATTCAGAACATCGGCTACTGCTCGGGCATCGAAAACTACTCGCGACATTTTGATGGTCGAACTTCAGGCCAGCCGCCGTACACCCTCATCGACTATTTTCCAGACGACTTCCTGACGATCATCGATGAGTCTCATGTGACGGTCTCGCAGATCGGCGGGATGTACAACGGAGACAAGGCTCGCAAGGAGACGCTCATCGAACATGGATTCCGCTTGCCAAGTGCCAAGGACAATCGTCCTTTGCGGTTTGAGGAATTTGAGGAGCGGATGAAGCAAGTGGTGTTTGTGAGCGCCACGCCTGGGAAATTTGAGGCACAACATTCGACCAAGGTCGTGGAACAGATTATTCGACCAACCGGGTTGGTTGATCCGGTCGTGACCGTTCGGCCAGTCAGTCCCGCTATTCATAGCCCCTTTAGGGGCGTTTCGGACGGGGCTCCCACCGTCGCCGAGGCTATGGTGGGCAAGAAAGCCCCTGTGAAATATGAGGGTCAGGTCGAGGATCTCATCGGCGAGATTGAAAAACGCGTTGCGCAGAAAGAACGGGCGCTCGTGACCACGCTCACAAAAAAAATGGCCGAGGACCTTACCGAGTTTCTCGTCGGGAAGGGAATCAAGGTTCAGTACTTACACTCAGACGTGCAGACGCTCGATCGCATCACGATTCTCTCGGACTTGCGCAAGGGAGCGTATGACGTCGTCGTGGGCGTGAACTTGTTGCGTGAAGGTCTCGACCTGCCGGAAGTGACACTCGTCGCGATCCTGGACGCGGACAAGGAAGGGTTCTTGCGTAGTGAGACGTCGATCATTCAAACGATCGGACGCGCGGCTCGAAATGTGAAGGGGGAAGTCATCGTCTACGCCGACAAGATGACCGGTTCGCTCACGCGGGCGCTGAAAGAGACGGAACGTCGTCGCAAGATACAACTCGCGCACAACAAAGAACACGGCATCACACCCAAGTCAATTCAAAAGCAGATCAAAGACATTCGGGCGATGTTGGGCGGGGAGGAAACCACGGCTGGGATCCTCAAACTCGAGATGACCGCCGAGCCGCACGAGATTGAGCACGTCATCAAAGAGAAGACGTACGAGATGAAGGAGGCCGCAAAGAAACTCGACTTCGAAACGGCCGCGATTCTGCGCGATGAAATTGCCATGCTTGCGGCAGAGATTTCATAACGTTATGTACAAAGGGATCATCATCGAGGAAAGCTTGAAGAACCCCATCCTGGGTTCGGTTCAGGTTATCGGCTCGGAGATTGAGGAGTTGACTAAAGGATTGGGAACTCGGTGGCTGAAACAGTGGACGT
>JBBTRQ010000013.1:0-4406 GCA_038065075.1 Patescibacteria group bacterium | reverse complement strand
CTTACAACGCCACACTCCTTGGGCTCGCCTGAGGACGTACCGACCACACGCGGGTCGGCTTGCCCACCATAGCTCGTTCGAGCGACGGTGGGTTTTCTCTTTGGTCTAGCTTTGACTTCCGAAATCGATAAACAAGATGAGATGCGAAGTGCTGGAAAGAAAAAATCTCCAAGCCGTACTGAAATGTACGGTGAGGAGATTTTTTCTTGAAGCACGAGCAGATCGCTTGTTTATCGATTGCGGTAGGGGTCTGCGCGACAAACGGCCCATGCCGCGTTGAAAAGCACACGCGCCATGTCCGCAAAAATTTTACTCTCGATGATAACCGTCACCATCTTTCCGACAAACTCGACGAATGCCACACGATTTTCGTAGATCCATATCTCGCCAGAAAATTCTCCAAACTCGGGAAGGAGCCGACAGTACTCGGCATTCTTGCGTGGATTGCGTAGTTCACCGCGGTGCAACATCTTGATCTTCACACGGGAATCATCGAGTGCCTTACGTGCATCAAGAAGCACGTTCTGATCGAGTCCCTCGTAGACAACATCGACGTTGGCCAGTTCGAGAAGTTCCTGTGGATGCTGTGCGACCAAGTCGCTGAAAAGCGCGTAGAGCGCCTCGCGTCCCTCAAAGAACCGCACCACCGGCCGCTCACCACCGGCAAGCATTTTCATCTCCTGGATAGAACGACTGAATGTATCAATACGTTCGGTGAGATCAGCAACACGAGTCTTAAAATAGGCGACCGCTCGCTCTGGCTCCTCGGCCGTAAAAAATTTCTTCTTGCCCCGATCAAACGTGGACATGAGGCCACGCTCCTGAAGTGCCGCAATCACGTCATAGGTGGCCGTGCGGGAAAGCTTTGCCCGCTTGGCGATCTCCTGAACAGAGGTTGGCCCGCTTTTGAGCGAGGACAGGTAGACACGCGTCTCGGTCGGTGTCAGACCGAGCTCGGTCAAAAGTTTCATGAAATCAACAGACATACACAGGGCGCGTGGCGTTTTGTTACGGACAAGAAAATGCTCTCAAGACAGCGACATTGGGGATAATTGTTCACAGAATGTTTACAGTATAACAAGGAAAGTGAGTAACAAAAAGGGTGCACATCGGGTCCGATCGGCCCTTATGTGCACCCTTTCTTAAAACCCAACCGTGATCTGGAACTCGTTGGCTTTGAATTCACTCACGTTGGTTGGAGTGTCGCCGGTCGTGCGTACTGATTTTGCGAGTGTTCCCTGAACAAGCGCCGCTTCGTGTTCCTTCACGGCAAGCATGACCTCCTCCGGTCCCGCGACATACAGCTCGATTCGGTCCTCGATCGTGAGACCCGACTGCTTACGCAGGTCGTTCACACGACGAATGATCTCCCGCACGGTTCCCTCGCGGACCAACTCTGGCGTAAGAGTGAGATCGAGCTCAACCGCATACTCCCCCTTCTTCACGTCGATCGACTTCACGTTCACCTCGTCTTTTGCGAGCTCTTGATACTCGAGAGCAAACTCCCCCGTTGGAACGGTTACCGTCATGCCTCTCAACACTTGCCGCACATTGATGCCAGCATCGGATCGACGCTCGAGCGCCTTGGAGACGATGGATCGTGTGCGTCCCATTTCCTCCAGGACCTTCTCGTCGATGAGCGCCTGGTCGGCGACTGGCCAGTCTTCGAGGTGAACAGACTCGAGGTTGCCGCCCACCTGCTTGTAGAGCGTCTCGGCCAGAAACGGTGCGAACGGTGCCATGAGTTTAGAGAGAGTGAGCAAACTCTCGCGCAGAGTCGCCACCGCCGCAGACTTATCAGAATTCACAGGGGCTTCAGCCCCGTCCGGAACGCCGCTAAAGCGGCTGGGAAAATTCGTTGTTGATTTGAATCGGTCGCGAGACCGGCGAACGTACCATGTGGAGAGATCATCGATGAACGCACCCAGGTCTCGAACCGTCTCGGTGATGACATAGCTCTCGAGTCGGCTGGTCGTCTCGGCGACAAGTTTGTTGAGACGCGCGAGAATCCAACGATCCAGGACGTGCGTTGACTTCGTCACTGAACCGTTGTCCGTAGCAAACATTTTGTAAAACTCCGCGACGTTCATGAGGATCGTGAAGTTCTTTCGCACCATGTCCTGCAGTGACTTCTCATCGAATCGCTTACTCTCGCCCGGTTGGTTGATGGTGTACATGTACCACCTCACCGCGTCGGCGCCGTACTTGTCGATCATCTCCATCGGCTTCACGATGTTGCCAAGCGACTTGCTCATCTTTTTCCCTTCCGCATCCAGCACGTGGCCAAGACAAATCACGTTCTTGAACGGTCGCTCGCGACCGAGCAATGTCGAGACCGCCAACAATGTGTAGAACCACCCGCGTGTCTGGTCGATGGCCTCAGAAATGTAATCCGCTGGATACGCTTCACCCGAATCGACGAGTTCTTTGTTCTCAAACGGATAATGCCACTGCGCGTACGGCATGGCGCCGGAATCAAACCATACGTCACAGACGTCTGGCACACGACGAGCCACACCATCGCACTTTTCGCAGGCGAGTTCAATCTCGTCGACGTATGGTCGGTGAGGATCGAAATCTTTTGGTTGTGTCATCCCGAGCGAGCCTGACAGGCGAGCCGAGGGATCTCTCGGCTCCGCTCCCGTTGGTCGCTCCGCTCGAGATGACACCTTGGAAAACAGCTCTTCAAAACTCCCGATGCACATCTTGTGCTCGCACGAAGAACACTCCCACACCGGCAGAGGCGTTCCCCAATAGCGCTCGCGCGAAAACGCCCAGTCCTTCACCTCTCGTAACCACTCCCCGAATCGTCCATCACGAATATGATCCGGCTCCCAGTGGATGTTGGCGTTTTGAGCGAGCAACTCATCTCGTAGCTCGCTCATGCGGATGTACCACGAGTCTTTCGCGTAGTAGATGACCTTGGTCTTACAGCGCCAACAGTGCGGGTAGCTGTGTTCGTACTTGGCCTTGGCAAACAAGAGCCCTCGATGCGCCAAGTCCTTGATGATGTCCACGGCAACTTCTTCGTCGGCAACAAAACGTCCGGTGAGAAAATCCATCCCCTCAACAAACGTCCCGTCGAGTTTCACGAGGTGATGCTTTGGGAGCCCAACTTCTTGTCCAAGGTCGAAGTCGTCGGCGCCGTACATGACGGCCGTGTGCACGATGCCGGTTCCGTCTTCGGTCGTAACGAAACTGGCGGGATGGACTTTGAATGCATTTTTCAAGGTGTCATCTCGACCGGAGGCCGAGCCACGCGAAGCCGGAGTGGAGAGATCTCTCGACTCGCTGTCGCTCGCTCGAGATGACACAAGGGCATTGTAAAGATATGGATAGAGTGGCTCGTAAGTAGTTCCAACGAGTTCACTACCCTTCACCTCCGCGACAATCTCGTAGGTCGAATCCGCAAACACGGCGGCAAGACGATCCTTGGCAAGAATAAAGCGGACACGATCACCAACACCCTCATCTTGTTTCTCGATGATGACGTAGGTGAGAGATGGACCAACCGCGAGCGCGACGTTGCCAGGAAGCGTCCACGGGGTCGTCGTCCACGCGAGCAACGACGTGCGGACTCCTGAACGGAGCGCCTCATGCGATCCTTCCTTCACGAGGAACTCTGCCGTCACGCTCAAGTCCTTCACGTCCTTGTATCCTTGCGAGAGCTCATGACTCGAGAGACTCGTCCCACAACGAGGGCAATGCGGCGTGACGCGATAATCTTTATACAAGAGTCCGCGATCCCAAATCTGTTTCACCACCCACCACAAGGACTCGACGTACTCTGACTTGTAGGTGATGTACGCATTCTCAAGATCGACCCAGTAGCCAAGCCGCTTGGTGAACTCCTCCCAATCCTTTTTGTATTGCCAGACCGACTCCCGACACTTCTCGTTGAACTTAGCGATGCCGTACTCTTCGATCTGTGCCTTGCCGGTGAACCCAAGCTGTTTCTCGACTTCAAGCTCGACAGGAAGGCCGTGCGTATCCCAACCGCCCTTACGAATCACCTTGTATCCCTGCATCGTCTTGAAACGTGGAATGCAATCCTTGAAGGCTCTCGCCTCAGCGTGATGAATGCCCGGTCGGCCATTGGCGGTCGGGGGTCCTTCGAAAAAAACAAACGAGCCCTTGGGGGACGGCTTCTCAAGCGTCTTCTTGAAAATACCTTTCTCGTCCCAAAATTTCAGGACTTCGGACTCGAGTTGCGAGAAATTCATAATGTTGAGAGGATATCAATGGTGGGTTGAAAAATCAATGAGAAAAATGTACTCTGAAATCAAACTCTGCTATGAGGACACCAACAAAAACTCGACCAAGGCAGGATCAAAAGGTCACGTTCACCAAACTCCAGCAAGAAGTGGCTCTTTTACGATCTGCCGTAATCGCCCTTTTAGGGGAAG
>JBBTRQ010000012.1:23350-38580 GCA_038065075.1 Patescibacteria group bacterium | reverse complement strand
TGAAATCCTAAACGACCCGATCGACGTCACGGTCGCATTCAAAGACAATCGTGTACTCCCCCGCGTTATGCGCTGGAATGAACGCGACTACAAAATCGATCAGGTAAACCTCGTCCACACCGCGCACGAGGGCACCAAGCGTATCTTCTATTTCTCCGTCTCTGACGCGGCCAACTACTTCAAGCTCAAACTCGACCCCGAGTTTCTTGAGTGGCGACTGGTGGAGTTGTACACGGATGGATAATCTCTCACATGGAACGGATCGTCCTGCATATCGACCCGCCGTCGCTCCTTCGGAGCTATGGCGGGCAGGCATGAACTCCTATGGATCGCATCCTGATGCATATCGATATGAATTCGTATTTTGCCTCCGTGGAACAGCAGGCGAACCCGTTTTTGCGTGGGAAGCCCATTGGGATCACGGGAAAGCATCCCACTGTCGCTCCTAATGGAGCTATGGCGGGCGGGCAGGAGCGCTCAATCGTGGCGACAGCATCGATCGAAGCCAAACGCCTGGGCGTCAAAACCGCGATGTCGACATGGGAAGCAAAGAAAGTCTGTCCGTCGATTATCTTGTGGCCCGGCGACCCGGAGAAGTATTCCGACATCATGCACCGCTTCAACGCGATCTATGAATCGTTCACGCCTAACGTGGAACCGTTTAGCGTGGATGAGAGTTTTTTAGATATCACCGAGGAGGCCGAGGACTATCTAGGTGCGATCTGCATGGCACAAATGATCCGGGCGCGTCTGCACGACGAACTGGGCGAGCGTATCACCGCCTCGATCGGCATCGCGCCCAACAAACTCATGGCAAAACTCGCCTCCGGCCACATGAAACCCAACGGCCTCACCGTCGCTCGGCCGCAGGACGTCTTGGCCTTGCTTGATGAGTGTGATCTCGAGGACATCTGCGGCATTGGTCCACGCATCCACGACCGTCTCGTCGCTCTGGGAATCACCAACTTCAAACAGCTCCGCGAGTTTCCCCTCGATGACCTCGAGCGCGAGTTTCACAGCTACGGCACTTGGCTCCACGAAGCGGCCTGGGGCCGCGACTCTTCGACCCCCCTCCTTTTCAAGCCTTGCCTGCCGGCAGGCAGGGAGGGGTTGGGGGTGGTTACGAATGAGCAGGAAGCAAAATCTTATGGCCACTCCTACACGCTTCCAGAAAATACCAACGACGCGCGCGTCCTCAAGCGTTATCTCTTCGGCCTCGCGGACAAAGTCGCCTGGCGCATGCGGCGTGACGGAGTCGTGGCTCGGCGCGTGACAGCCTTTGCTCGCTTCGGAGACTTCTCTGGACATGGCGAACAACGTAGCTTCCATGAACCCACCAACGACGGGATGAAACTCTTCAAAGTCGCGTGGAAAATTCTCGAGCCGATTGGGCTCGAAGATGTTCGGCTGGTTGGTTTGAGCGCATCCCTGCTCTCGCGAGGCTCCACCCAACCATCGCTGTTCAAAAAAGAACGGAAGATAGTCTCCGTTCTTTCCTCGCTCGACGAACTCCAGAGTCGCTACGGCTCCGGCGTCTGGAAGCGCGCCGCCACCCTCCTTGTCGACTTCAAATCCCGCTCAAGCGGATTTCATTTCGACCACGAGATCTAATTTCCAAACTCCCCTTCCACCAAATGCGTTCCTGGATCCGCGCTACCTTGATATTCATTCACCGTAATGACGACCTGCGTGTAACTCGAGTAATCCTTATCGTCTGGGGCCGGCCACTCGAGTACGAAGTCGCCGTCGTCGTTGGTCACCATCTCACCCAGCGAGAAAAAGTCATACGGGAGTCGACTGAGAAGAAACACCTGATAGTAATACACCTCCCGATCGATCTCTGGGAGCGATGTTTTGATTTCAACATAGTAGCGATCATCCTTTTCGCCGCGCACGGCCGCACCCACCCGCTCGCCGGTCGTCACCCATGCAAGCGTCGCTTCCCGACTCTGTGTGTCGATCGCCCCGTCGATCACGGCCTGGGAAATCGGATCAGGCTTGAGCACGTCGGCGATCGAGGAGACGACAGACTCCTCCAAAACAGGTTCTGACCGAAACCACCGCACCGCGAACACAAACATCACGAACAACACCGCCACGATGACGAAGGTCAGCGTCGTTGATCCCCACCGGTGAGCGCGATTGTTTCGATCGTGAACCATAAAAGGATTGCTTCGCTGGCGCTCGCAATGACGAGTTAACTTGCACCCTTCACCGCCTGCGCGACAACGTCCGCGAGGCCAGGTTCAAATGGTGATGGCATGATCTTCTCGTGAGTCGGCTCTGGCACGAGTTTGGCAAGCGCATATGCGGCCGCGACTCGCATCGAGGGCGTGATCCGACGCAGGCGTCCTTCGAGTGCCCCTTTGAAAATTCCCGGGAACGCCAACACGTTGTTCACCTGGTTTGGAAAATCAGATCGTCCTGTGGCAACGATCGCCGCTCCTCCCGCGAGTGCCACATCGGGCATGATCTCCGGAACCGGGTTCGCCATCGCGAACACGATCGCGCTTCCCGCCATCGTGCGCACCATGTCCGCCGTCACGAGGTTTGGTTGGCTTACGCCGATAAAGACATCGGCGCCCACAAGCGCATCCGCGAGACTCCCTGTTCGACCTTCCGGATTGATACGCGCGGCGAGCGTTTCCTTGTACGAGTTCATCCCCTCACGCCCCGGGGCGATGATGCCTTTGGAATCGATCATGGCGAGCTTGGTCATACCCGCTTCAAACAGCAGATGCGTAATTCCCATGCCCCCTGCGCCGGCTCCCGAAATCACCACGGACACATCCTCGAGTTTCTTACCGACAACCTTGAGCGCGTTCAACAATCCCGCGAGCACCACCACAGCCGTGCCGTGTTGATCGTCGTGCATGACCGGAATGTCGAGCGCTTCGATGAGCCGACGTTCGACCTCGAAGCACGCAGGCGCCGCGATGTCCTCAAGATTGATCCCACCAAATCCTGGAGCGATGTGCTTCACGGTTTGGACAATCTCGTCGACGTCTTGTGTATCCAAACAAATTGGGAATGCATCCAAGCCTGCGAAGCGCTTGAACAGCACCGCCTTCCCTTCCATGACCGGGAGTCCAGCCTCTGGTCCGATATTCCCAAGTCCCAAAACCGCAGAGCCATCCGTCACAACCGCAACCGTCCGACCCTTGATCGTAAGATCCCACACAAGACTCTTGTCTTTGGCGATCGCGCGACAGGGCTCGGCAACGCCAGGCGTATACACGGTCGAAAGGTCGTCTTTATTCTCAATCGGCACAACCGACTCGACGGAGAGTTTGCCCTTATACCGGCGGTGCATTTCTAATGATGCTGAGTTGTAATTCATAGGTCGTCATTTCGCACCTGTGTCATCCCGAGCGAGCGACCTGCCTGCCGGCAGGCAGGAGCGAGCCGAGGGATCTCGAGCCTGCTCATTCGAGATCCCTCCGCTCGGCCGTCGAACGGCCTCGGTCGGGATGACACTTCTTTTTTTACAAATCATCTACTTCTCGCAGGAAACTCGTTGGCATCGGCTTGCGTTCACGCTCGCCCAGGTCGTCAAACACGATCGTAGGTCCGTCACCCCACTGTGTATCCGAGAATGAACCATGGGATGGACGAGACACGGCGGCCTTCAGTTTCACTTCCTCGAGCAAGCCTTCGGGGAGCTCCTGCAAAAACATTGAAGGCTGACTCAGCATTAGTGTATCCCAGCCGCTGGTGATCGGGTAGGTGAAGTAAAGTTCTTTCCTGGCGCGAGTCGTCGCAACATAGAACAGCCGACGCTCTTCCTCCAGTCCCCCGTCTTCGTCCAGCGCCGCGCCGATCGGAAACTTCCCGTCGACGAGATGCATCACAAACACGGCGTCCCACTCGAGCCCTTTTGCTTGATGAATGGTTGAGAGAATCAGTCTATCTTCTTGTTGGGCTTCACCCAGGCTAAAGCCCCTGCCTGCCGGCAGGCAAGGTGGGGCTACCTCCTTGTTCGTTACAAGCCCGTACTCGCCGGTGAGCGACACCTCGTCGAGGAACGTCTGCAGGCTGGTGTAGCCTTCTGCGAATAATGCGAACTGTTCGAGGTCCTCGAGGCGATCCATGAAGTCAGGATACTCAGCTTCAAGATAGTCACGATAGTCGCCGGCGATCACGCTTCGGATGAGCTCGGACGGTTGTTCCTCGCGTGCCATTTTCTCGAGTGTCTTGCGCAATCCTTCCCAGCCCGTCGTAGCGCGCTTAGGAATCTTCGGCTGTCCGTTTACGACAGACTCGAGCGACTCGTACTGCTTAAACTGGGCGGCCATCGACTCGGCACTCGTCAACCCTACGCCATTGAGGAGTCCCAAGATCCGCATCCAAGCGACTTCGTCCTTGGGGTTTTGTCGAATACGCAAGTGGCTCACGATATCTTTCACGTGCGCGCGCTCAAAAAACTTGAGCCCGCCGCGGTACTCATACGGGATGTCGCGCTTCATGAGCTCGAACTCGAGTGTCTGGGAATGGAACGCAGCGCGGAACAACACGGCCATCTCCGACAATGGCATCCCCTCCTCCCGAAGCGCGAGAATTTTCTGGGCGATAAACTGTGCCTCCTGCGCGGCATTACTCGCTGGCACGAGACTTGGCTTCTCGAGCGGACTGCGCACAGCCGTAAGTTCTTTTTGAAACTGGTCTTTGTTCTGGGTGATCGACGAGTTGGCGACCGCGAGAATCTGCGGTGTCGACCGATAGTTGGTCGTGAGGCGAAACGTCTTGGTGTCCGCATAGCTCTGCGGGAAGCCCAGGATGTTTCTGATCTCTGCGGCACGGAACGAATAGATGGACTGGGCATCGTCGCCGACGACCAAAATATTCCCGTGTTCACTCGCCAGTTGACGCACAATCTGTGCTTGAACAACATTTGTGTCCTGGTACTCATCGACCAGGATGTACTCGAACTGATGCGCGAGCTTTTGACGTACACCTTCGTGATGAAAGAGAAGCTCGCGGAGTTTCAACAGGAGGTCATCGAAGTCCATCGCGTCGGCCTGGCGCTTGCGATCAGCATAGAGCTCGGCAATGCGCTCGATGACGGAACCGAGCTCCATGAAGCTCGGGTACTTCGATTCGATGACATCGCTCATGGCACGACCCGAGTTCTGGGCGTAGCTGATCATGGCATGGACTTTCGCGGGCGACGGAAAGCGTCGCGACGTCGTATCGACGTTGAGCGCCTTGATACAAACCTTGATGAGACTCTTGGCATCCTCCTGGTCGAGAATCGTAAAGTTATTCGTATATCCGAGTTGAGGCGCGTAAATCCGCAGCAATCGATTCGCTACCGAGTGGAACGTCCCCGACCAAATTCCAAGTTGTCCGGTCCCCCTCCCTTCGACCCCCCTCCTTTTCAAGGAGGGGCTGGGGGTGGTTATCGTTGTCAAAAGCGTCTCTACCCGGCTCGTCATTTCCTTCGCGGCTTTGTTTGTAAATGTCACGAGCAAAATATTCTCTGGGCTCACCCCCCTCTCGAGCAGATACGCCACGCGATACGTAATCGTCCGAGTCTTCCCCGATCCCGCCCCGGCCAACACCAAACACGCCCCGTCGCCATTCAAAACGACATTTAACTGCTCGGCATTAAGCTCTTTGCGATAGTCGATGGAGGCCTTGGAAAGGTCAAAGTCATCTTGTAAAACAAACTCTTTCATAGCCGCATTATTTTAGCACAAAGAAAAATCCGACCCTCTGCCGAAGGCCGTGAGCCTGTCGAACGGTGAGAGTCGGGCGTTGGTCGCGTGACGACCGGGATCAGAGGGGTTCGACGGCCTTGTCGAGCTCCTCCTTCATGGTCTGCAAGTCGGGGCCGCCCTGCGCGAGAACGCGCATGAGCGCCCCGATGGCGAGGTGGACGCGTGCCACCACCCGCTGAAGGACGGGCCCCTTGAAGCCGTGCTCCAGACGTTTCCCGGTGAGCGGCTCCTCGCTCACCAGCATCCTGTGCACCGCGCGCAGCTCGTCACGCCACATGAGCTGGCGCGAGGCTTCGAGCTGATCGCCGCGGTCTTCGAGGATCCCGAGCTGGAGCAGGAGCTCCTGCAGTCGCCAGTGGCATTCCTGCTGGACCGTGGCGCGGAAGACTTGGCCGATGAGCTCCTTGGCACGGATGATCGTGTCTCCGTTGCGGCCGCTCGCCGCTTCGCGCAGGAGCTGTGCCGCCGCGTCGAGGTCGCTCGCGCTCCGGGTGAAGGAACGCGAGAACGGCCTGGTGACAATCGCCCGCAGGCGAGTCGCCGCATCGGCCAGCCGATCTGCTTCTTGTCGGACCAGCTTGGGCGTGCGCTTCTTGGTGGGAGCGAGCCACTCCTGTCGTAGCCGATGTTGTTGAGACCGTGATACCTCAAGCACGATCTCGCGCAGACGATCGATGTAGTGCTCGAGCACGGCCTCTCGGAAGGACATGCGCCGGCCGATGCCGCGCACCGCCTGGATACGACTCGCGATCTCGTGCTCACCGGCGAAGCAGATGAGCGGGATGCGTCTCGGGTTGAACCGGCCGCGGGTGTCGATGAGCGTTCCGGCCTGGAGCGTGCGGGCCTGCGCCCGACGCTTGGTCTCGTCGATGGGCGCGCCGTACGTCTTGGCTGCCTGCACAGCGATGAGGACGAAAGCCTCGCGGCCATCCTCATCCACCTTGTGCAATTCCCAGCTCATGCGAACGAGCTGGTCGAGCGTATTCCCGAGTTGCTTGTTCGCCGGGATCTCCCGCGACCGATAGCGTCGGTCAGCATGCCCCACTCCTCGCCGCGCCTTGTAGACGCCGTCGAAGGAGATGAAGCACTGCTTGACCTCGTCCTCCACCTTGCCACCATTGAGCCGCTCGCTCACCTTGAGGTTGCGACTCAGGATGCACCCAGGTCGCAGCTCGCGCACGCCCACTGCCATCTCGTGACAGTCGACGGGGACCTCGTACAGACAGTGCGGAACGAGCTCGATGAGCTTGACCGCGCGCAGGACGAGGGGCTCGGGCTTGGCCTCGCCCTTCTTGGTCCGCCGTCGGCGGTTGCGCAGGACTGTGAGGTCGCGCGTGACGAACCGTGGCGCGAGCGGATCGGGCCAGACAAATCGATACGGCTTGGCATCCATCTCAAAACCCTCCGGGCGAATGTCTCACCGGAGGGTAAAGCTACGGGAAATGTTGATGATTGTCAATCAGCTACCGCAAGTATTGACGCTTATTTGCCACGTGTTCGTCGAATGTTTGCGCGTAGATGACCTCGCCCTCTTCTGTCGTCAGGAAGTACAGGTACTCTGAATCTGTCGGATCGAGAACCGCAAGAATCGCGTTCATGCCTGGGTTGCTAATCGGCCCTGGTGGCAGACCGAGATTCTGGTACGTGTTGTAGGGCGAGTCAACACGACTATCCTCGAGGCTCACGGCCGTATCGGATTTCCCGGTCACATAGTTCACCGTCGAGTCTGCCTGTAGCGCCATGCCGATCTTCATGCGCGTGTAGAAAATACCAGCGACGAGTTTCATGTCTTCGGGGTCACGCACTTCACGCTCGACGATTGACGCAAGCGTGATCATCTCGTGGAATGTGAGACCACCTTCGAAGACAAGGTTGCGTGGAATGGCGATGTCGTTTTCGGCGAGTCGGCGCTTCAAAGTGAGGATCATCGTCTCCGCCACGGTCGCGGCGTTTGCATCGGCACGGAAACGATACGTGTCAGGAAAAAGGTACCCTTCGAGTCCTTGATCACTGGGAATCCCATTGAGAATTTCGATCCCGGCCAGCAGACGCAAATCCTGCCCGCTCACCGCCGACTCCCAATCAGCCGTCTCAATTTCCGGCATCGCTTCCACGATCACGTCACCGATCTGCATGAGCGTGTAGCCCTCGGGAATGGTCACTTCGATCTCCTCTGCCTTGGCGTATCCAAGCTCGCGGACAACGGAACGCAGATTCATTCCCTGTGTCAGCTCGAACGTGCCCGCCTGCAGGACGGAATCTGAAAGTTTTGTGTAGACCTTAAAGAAAAAAGCACTCGTGACGATCCCCTGCGCTTCAAGATTCTTGGCAATACTCTCAACCGACGCACCTTCCTCGACCACGAACGAAATTGCCTGCGCGTTGTCGTCAGACGAAATGAGGTACGTATCAAACACATACGAGCCGGTCATGACGATACCGACGAGTAGAGCGATCCCGATAAGAATTCCAATCAACTTAATCATAAACCTCTTTGTTGTAACTGAAACGACTTCTTAAGACGGTCAAAGCTGACGACGAACCTTTCAAAGAATCCCGATTGTCCCACGACACCGTACTGGTTAATCCCGATACTCGGAAGGAAACCCGCCTCAACGGGAATCGTTACACCTCGAACGCGAATATTCACTGGATGGATATAATAAGACTGCGGTTCGCCACCCAACCCCATGACATACTGTTTCCGTCCTTTTGTAAGATCAAGTCCCAACACTTCTGCAACGAACGAATGAAAAATACAAACATCCGCCCCAGAATCAACCAGGACTTGGTAGATCACAGAGCGGCCTTGGTATTCGATTTCGAGTGGAATGACCGGTCGAAAAATCCCTTGATCGTATTCTTTATACTGAAACCGTAAAAGATCCAACATAGGTCAAAAGCTTCTCGGGCATTTGTGCCAAAATGGGTTTTTCTTTACCAACCTGTTGAGCGGCCGCCAGTGCTTCAAGAGCCGTCTTTCCACTCGCAATAACAGTAACCTCGTCATCGTCCAAAGCGACCCACTGACCATGATATTTTTTGTAAATTGGTTTCCAATCAATGGCTTCCATATAAGAATACTGTACCAAGAAGATTCCCTATCGTCCATAATCTGCACAAGCTCCTCCATCCTTTGAAATGGTTCAACTTTTTTTCCATGCGTTTGGCAGTAGTGACGAAGCGACCAACGTTTCCCCTTCAGAGACAGCGACTTCGGCATCTGGATAGTACGTCAAAAGGAATTCACGACACAGACCACAAGGCGGGTAGACAAAGTATTCACCATCCTTTTTTCGAACAGCGACAACTATCTTAATATCAGCTTTCGCCATCAACGCTTGAGTCAGTGCCGACCACTCAGAACACAGATGTATTTTTTGTCCCTGAACGCTTACACCCTTAAAAAGCTGCCCATCAACTGAACGCATGATGCAGGCTACTTTGTGATTATCATCCTTCAGTTGATCGAGAACGATTTTGGCCTCAGCGATAAGGTCGTCCATATTACTTGCCGTGACAGCCAGGATACTTAGAGCCTGAACCGCAGAAGCAATCGCGCGTGTCGCGGTCTTCCGCGGTGAGCCAGGAGCTTGATTGCACTTTGCCGCCCTTTCCGACTCCGTACACAATTTCGATGCCCAATTCTGAACAGAGTCGAGCCTCGGGATTTTGGGACGAGTTGGGATCAAGCGCGTCTTTCAAGTCCCGATCGCCGCCTTGGGCAAAAATATCAGGACGAATTTCACGAAGTTCGCGACACACACTTCGGTCATCGAAGCTGGGCTCATGGGAAGTGAAGACCACGCGCGTCACGCCCTTGAGACCCTCGATGATCTCTCGACGCTGGTCCTGGGGCATGAACACGTAGCCTTTCTTCTTCATGAGCCAGTTGTCGTTGTTGATGATGACGACGAGCTCCGTGCCCAACGCCGCGGCCTCTTGGATCAACCGAACATGCCCGACGTGGATCGGGTCAAAGCCTCCTGAGACACAGACGATTTTTTTCTCCATATGAATCAATCTACCAGACCTTGTGAAATGAGGAAGAAGAGAATGGCGATCGTTGAACCAAAGCTCACGATCGTGCCTAAGACAGCCCCGACAAGTACGTCACTGACGTAATGGACACCTACGGCCACTCGCCCCCACGCAACGAAGATCGCACCAATCCAAAGCCATGGGCCAAACAACTCGGGTGCAAAGATTGTTCCGATCGACGCGATGGCAAATGCAAGACTTGCATGCGCACTGGGAAACGACGGCCCATCCCACACCATCGTAATGAGCGATCTCCCCTGGCCATCGTCAAATGGTCGCTCGCGTCGGACAAGAAGCTGAATGACAAACGTGACGGCCCAGGTCATCCCCAACGGAAGCAGAAACAACACCCCGGCTCCAAGCAACCGGTTCATCATAGTTTCCATCGGATCAGCACCTTGATACAGCATGGCCATAGCTGTTGCCATCACAAAAATAAGCGACGTTGCGCAAAAGATCGCAAACGGACGTAAGACGTGCGAATGTCTCGTGAATTGAAACATCTGTTTCGAAAGTTTGTGGTCGATGTTCATAGATCTCCGACCCCCCTCCTTTTTAAGGAGGGGTTGGGGGTGGTTATGAGTGGTCAATTGCCTTCCCGCGAAGTTCCTCAAGCTTCTCCTCCCGACGTTTCATGTCATCGAGAATCTCCTGAGCGTTTTTTGGTGGTGTAAGGTTTTTATTTTTGAAGGCGCAGAGGTCTCGTACGGGACAAGCCCAACACCGAGGCTTACGAATACAGATGTAGCGGCCGTGTTTCACGAAGACTTGGTTGACCGTGTGTTTCATCTTATCAGGAACGAGCGGGAGGAGCATCTCCTCTGTTTTCTGTGGGGTTTTTGTTTTGACCCAACCCAGTCTGTTGGTGACGCGATGCACATGCGTATCAACCGCGATCGCCGGCGTATTGAAACTCGCCACGAGTACCACGCTCGCCGTCTTGCGACCAACGCCTGCGAGACTTACGAGCTCGTCCATTGTCTTGGGAATTGTCCCTCCAAATTTCTCAACCACATCCGTCGCCATCTTCTTGAGGTTCTTCGCCTTCTGTCGGTACATGCCGATGGTGTTGATCTTGCTTTCGATTTGCTCGGTTGTCGCCTTTGCGAGCTCGTGTACGGTCGGGAACGCCTTGAAGAATCCTGGCATGAGCTTGAGCACCTGTTCGTCCCGCGTGCGAGCCGACAACATCACGCCCACCAAATTCTGATACGGATTCCCAATCTCCATCGCCCCGGGATTGGGCCAACGCTTTTTGAGCGTTTTCAAAATCTTTGCGACTTCAATAGATCCTATTGGTCTCATAGGTCCTATACCAGTGCTTGCCCGGTCATCTCGGGTGGCTGTTCAATTCCCATCACCGCGAGAATCGTCGGAGCAACATCAGCAAGAACGCCCACCGGCGACATCAGAGACAAGTCCCCTTCCGGGACTTCACCCGCAATCGACGGCTGACCCTCATACTGGGCGCCGATGATCAAGAATGGGACAGGATTGGTGGCGTGCTCCTTGTCCATTTCGCCCGTGCGCAAATTTTTCATCTCCTCGGCGTTGCCATGGTCGGCCGTGATGAAGACATGGCCCTCGCGCGCGAGCGTTTCCTCGACAATTTTGCCGATGCACTCATCGACCGTTTCGATTCCTCTAATCGTCGCCTCCATGTTGCCTGTGTGTCCCACCATGTCGGGGTTGGCAAAATTCATCACGATAAAATCGAACTTGTTATCACGCATCTCTTTCACAACGCGATCGGTCAGCATACGCGCGCTCATTTCCGGCGCCTGATCATACGAGGCAACCTTGGGGCTTGGAATAATCACGCGTTCCTCGCCGGCAAACGGTTCTTCCTTCGTGCCGTTGAGGAAAAACGTAACGTGCGCGTACTTTTCCGTTTCGGCGATGTGAAGTTGCGCCAGTCCTTTTTCTGAAATCACTTGAGCGAATGTCTTTTAAATCGTCTCGGGGGGGAACGCGATCTCCACCGGCAGACCTTTCTCGTACTGCGCCATTGTCACCGGAAACAAACCGGCAACGACCTGACGAGGGAACTCGTCAAACGTCGGCAGAACAAACGCTTTGCAAAGCTGTCGCATGCGGTCGAGTCGAAAGTTAAAAAAGATGACCGCGTCGTTTTCTTGCACAAGACCAACGGGCGTTCCACGCCCTGAGCCTGCCTGCGGTGAGCCTGTCGAACTCGTCGAAGGGCCAACAATCACCGTGGGCTCAAACTCTTCGTCGTACACTTCCTTTTGATACGACGTCTTGATGGCCTCAAGCGGATCGGATGTCGTCGCCCCTTCCCCTTTCACCATAAGGTTGTACGCCTTCTGCGTCCGATCCCATCGGTTGTCTCGATCCATGGCGTCGTAGCGCCCGCACAATGACGCGAGCTTTCCCACGCCTAGCTCCTTCATTTTTTCTTGAAGCGTGGTGATGAAATCAATCCCTACGTTGTAAACGGTGTCACGTCCATCGAGAATCGCTTGTACAAATACTTCCTTCACTCCCGCCTTCTTGGCGGCCTCAAGAAGCGCGTGGCAATGCGTGTCCATGGAATGCACACGACCTTGCGAGACCATTCCAATCAAGTGCAATCGACTCCCGTGTTGCTTCACGTGCTCAAACGCATGAACAAACGCCTCGATTCCCGCAAACTCCCCGGCCTCCATGGCGCGGTTAATCCGAGGGAACATTTGGTAGTACACGCGCCCCGAGCCGATCGCCAAATGCCCCACCTCCGAGTTTCCCATCTCGCCCCAAGACAAACCGACCTCCTCACCGGACGCCCGCAAGGTCATCGTAGGATACGTGCGAACGAGTCGGTCGTACACGGGCATCTGCGCCCGAGTGATGGCGTTTCCGTCACCATCTGGGGCAACACCAAAACCATCAAGGACAATCAGCACGGTTGGTTTTTTGATCTGGTCTGTCATACCTACCCGATCTCCTCTTCAATCTCCATGAGTCGATTATATTTTGCGAGGCGCTCGGAGCGTGAGAGCGAGCCAGTCTTGATGTAATCGGCGTTCACCGCGACCGCGAGGTCGGCGATCGTGGTGTCTTCCGTTTCGCCAGAGCGATGTGAGACGCTCACCTTGTAGCCGTATTGCTTGGCGAGCATGATCGCGTCGATTGATTCGGAGAGCGTCCCGATCTGGTTCACCTTGATGAGGATCGCGTTACCGGCTTTGAGCTCAATCGCCTTGGCAAGACGACTCACATTCGTTACGAGAAAATCATCACCGACGAGCGCTGCCTTCTTCCCAAGTTGCTTGGTCATCTGGACCCAACCACTCCAATCATCCTGGTCGAGCCCGTCTTCGAGGCTGATGATGGGATACTTCTTGAGCCAGCGCTCCCACATCGCGATCATCTGTTCGCTCGTGAGGGACTTCCCCTCAACCTTCAAGTGGTAACGCTGGGTCTTGTCATCGTAGAGTTCTGAGACAGCCGGATCCATGGCGAGGAAGACATCTTTGCCAGGCTTGTATCCAGCATTCTTAATTGCCGTCATGATGAGTTTGAACGCCTCCTCGTTGGTCTTGAGCGCGACCGCGTAACCGCCTTCGTCCCCTTTCAGTGTGGAGTGCCCTTTCTTTTTGAGAAGCGCTCCGAGCTCATGAAAAATCTCCGCACCCGCCCGCACGCGCTCGCGGAATTTTGTCTGCGTGGGCACGATCATGAATTCTTGAAAGTCGAGGATCCATCCTGCGTGCGCGCCGCCGTTGAGGACGTTCATCGTCGGCAGTGGCATTTTATAGGTCGTATTGGTCCCATTGGTCCTATCCAACCCAAACACCCACCGAAGGTACGCATACAGTGGCATCTTCTTTGCGCGGGCGGCGGCGTGCGCACACGCAAGGCTCACACCTAAGATAGCGTTGGCGCCGAGTTTCGATTTATTCATCGTCCCATCAAGCTCCATCATTATCGCATCAATGTCACGCTGGTGCGTCACGTTCATGCCGACCAGTTTGGGGGCGATTTTTTTGTGCACGTTGCCAACCGCCTTCTGCACCCCCTTGCCGTGGTAACGCTTCTTGTCGCCATCGCGAAGTTCGAGTGCTTCGTGATCTCCCGTGGAAGCACCACTGGGCACACTGGCGCTCCCCGACGTTCCGTCATTCAATAAGACCGTAACGTTGATCGTCGGGTTGCCGCGGGAGTCAAGAATTTCGTGCGCGTGAATGTGGGTAATGTTCATATGTGTGTCATTACGAGGAGCGAAGCGACTTACACCTTTCCCGTCACCTTTTTCTTCAGCCTCTGTGCAATGCGTAGTCTCGCCTGGACGCGCGAGAGTGCTTCCGGCGAACAGATAGACTCAAGTTTGGAAAGCATGTCAGGAAGATCTTCGTGGCGTTTCATCTCAAGGAGTGCTTGAAGGCCCTTGGGTTTTTGCAGAACCTCGTCGGGTCTTTTGTCAAAGATGGCTCCGGTATTGTGCTCGAGATCAAAAATATAGTCCACGATGGGAGTCAGATCGCCTCTGCTGGCAAAGAGCGCATAGCCGGCTCTTGCCACGCGTGCCCAAGAGGAGCCTCCGCATTTATTGCTCCATCCGTCCTTCACAAAAACAGCCGAGGAGGCGTCGAAAAAATCAAGAACGTTCTCGTCTCCGGCGAAGAAGATGGCATCAGGATTTCCCGGAGGAACCCTTAGCCCCTCGTCTGGTTGATGAGAAAGTTCGCTTGCGACGGCCGTTACCATGTAACGCCTCATCCAGGATACCAAGTCTTCCCTCCTTTCTTGGATTTGCCCCTTCATGGACTCCAGTTGCGATCGGTCGTGAAACTCAAGCTTGTGCTTCCAGTCCTTTGTGGATTGAATCTGCAGGAGAAGGTGAGAAATGAAGGAATCGGTATAGAATTCAAGGACTTCATCGACAACCACACGAACTCTCGTCTCGGGCAAAGAAGGACGGGACTCTTCTTGCGGGCTTCCATCCTCCGGCAACGAAGGAGGGGTAAGGCCCGTGAGAGCCATACACCTTGAGAGATCTTGAGCCTGTGCGCGTCTTTTGTCTCGTACAAGGATATTCCATACTTTCTGCACGGCCTCTTGGTCAAAGAACCCTTGAATGGAAGAGGTCCCGTACCGTTGACTCATGTTTTGAAGCCAGAGAGAGACATGGAGATACCGGTGTTGCAGAAGAGCGTCTTGAATGGGTATGTGGAGCTTTCCTAGGATTTCAGGAGAAAGAGCTTGATCACGAAACTTCTCGAGGTTGTCTGCGATGAGATCCCCTTGCCCCGCTTTCATGAGACGCTCTGCAAGAAGAGGGGCATTGACGCCTGCCCGCAAGAACTTCTCGAGGTTGTTTACGATGATGTCCCATCGCCTCGCTTCCATGAGACGATCTGCGAGAAGAGAGGCATCGACGCTCCCTTGAGGAAACTTCTCTAGGTTGTCTGCGATGATGTCCCATCGCCTCGCTTCCATGAGACGATCTGCGAGAAGAGAGGCATC
>JBBTRQ010000012.1:0-23107 GCA_038065075.1 Patescibacteria group bacterium | reverse complement strand
AGAGAGGCATCGACGCCTGCCTGCAAAAACTTCTCGAGGTTGTCTGCAATGGCGTACTCTAGCCCAGCCTCCATGAGACGCTCTGCGAGAAGAGAGGCATCGACGCTCCCTTGAGGAAACTTCTCGAGGTTGGAAGCGATGATGTCCCATTGCCCCGCTTCCATGAGACGATCTGCGAGAGCGGACGCAAGGCCCGCGTCTATAAAAACATCCAAGTGGTTTATAAGAATGGTGTATTTGCCTCTTGTAAGAAGCGTCTCCATGAAGGATGAAGGGTTTTCCGCAGAGACCTTCAAACAAGCGGGGAATCGTAATGTCAACTCTGCGTCCGTGGCAGAATCCAGGAAGGCCGGCAGGGACTCAAGAGTGAGAGGGGACGCTCGAGGCGGCAGAGGCTCTTGAGCGTGGGCGCTGTTCCACGCAAGACGAAAATCCGCGCTCACCACACCGTCTGGATCCGGCAACCACAAAAGCTTTGTTTCCTCTTTTGGGAAACGTGCCCGATCTCTCTCCTCCGGTAACGGAGAAGTCAGCTCGATTGGGGGTGGATGACGGAATTCACTGAGCATAGGTCTCATACTCTCACCGCCTCAACCCCCGGCAACTCTTGCCCCGCTAAAAACTGTAAGAGCGCGGCGCCGCCGGTGGAGAGCAGCGTGAACTTATCGGCGAGTTTCAAAGACTCGATAACGGGAAGGGTGTCCCCTCCGCCCACGATCGTGGTCGCGCGCCCTGTTTGTTTTGCGATCGCCCCCGCGACGTCACGCGTCCCGGCGCAGAACTCCGCCACCTCGCAGTACCCAAGCGGGCCATTCCATAAAATAGTCTTGGCTCCTGTGAGTGCCTGTGCAAACGCTTTACGCGTTGCGGGTCCGATATCGACAATCCGGTCGCCCGCGAGGATCCCATCGACCTGCTTCACCTCCTGCTTGGCATCCCGACGCAGTGAACGCACGCACACGACATCGATCGGCAGGAGGATTTTCTTTGCGTACTTTTTCAACAAGCGCTCCGCCGTCTCAACCGACTCTTGCTCGTACACCGACTTCCCCACGCTCTTCCCGCTTGCGACAAGAAACACATTCGCGAGCGCGCCGCCTACCAAGAGGGTGTCGAGCTGTGGCAAAAAACGCTCGATGATCGGCAGCTTGGTCGACATCTTGAGCCCGCCCAACACAAGCACAAACGGACGCTTCACGTGCTCCTCGAGTTTCCCGAGGACCGAAATCTCAGACGCAAGCAGAGGACCCGCGTAAGACGGCAAGAAACTGGTGATCGCGTCCACCGATGCATGCGCTCGATGCGAAACCGCGAAACCATCGTTCACATACAGGTCTCCGAACTTCGCAAGCGCTTCAGCAAACGACGGGGCGTTCTCTTCCTCCCGAGGATCAAACCGAAGATTCTCCAACAGCACCACGTCGCCGTTCTCCATCTTCCCAATGATCTTCTCAACATCTTTTCCCACAACCGAACGCGTAACCTCAACAGGCATTCCCAACAGACTCGAGAGTCGCTTGGCGACCGGCTTCACCCCATACGCCGAAATGCGCCGGCCTTTTGGTCGACCCAGATGTGTCATGACGATCACCTTCGCGCCACGTTGCGAGAGCCAATTGATATCAACAGCTGAACGCGCAATGCGGCCATGGGGACCGTCGATGGCGCGGCCTTTCACGATGGGGACATTCCCGTCAATGCGAATGAGGACACGTTTGCCCTTCAGATTCATGGCCGTCGTGAGCTTGCGGACCTTCATAGCCTAACCAAAGAACAGACGCGCCCATTTGGAAGAATGGTCGAGCCGGCGTTCCACCAGGGCATCAAGACCCCAAACATGACCAAAGCCACCCACAAGAAAAAGAAGGAGTACGACGATATAGACGATATGTTCGTCGATGAGCCCGTGCGCGGTGTTGCCGGCAAAATCCGCGAAGTAATAAAGAGCCATAAGCACGATCCCAAAAAATGACGCGGTACGAACCAGGAGTCCCAGAACAAGCGCCACGCCGATGAGGGTCAGCCCCCACATATTAAGAAAATCGACGAACCCATTTCCTGCAAGTGATTGGAACCAAGACGCAAACGGCCCGGTGGCATTTTGCAAAAACCCGGCGGCCGTCCAACCTTCGGTTGTGAGCTTTGCCCAGCCGGCAAGAAAAAACAGGAGTCCCAACACGAGCCGCAGAACTAACGCGGCAAACGGGGCGAGATCTTGATAGGAGCCTTGAGCGAATGCATCAAACGCAGTTGATTTTCTCATACTAAAGTTTGCCTACGTGAACGGCCATGTCGACGAGCCGTTGGGTGTATCCCCACTCGTTGTCGTACCACGCGAGCACTTTCACCAGATCGCCATCGACGACGCGCGTGAGATCGAGATCAACGATGGAGCCGTAGGACGACCCGATAAAGTCACTCGACACAAGTGGCTCATCCGTCACGGCCAGAATCCCCTTCCATCGAGCCGACTTCGCGGCCGTCTTGAAGATCTTGTTAATCTCTTCGACCGTGGTGTCGCGCTTCATCAAAAACGTAAAATCCGTGAGCGATACATCCAGGCACGGCACGCGCACGGAGATGCCATCGAATTTGTCCTTCAAACTTGTCACGACTTTGGTTGTCGCTTTCGCGGCGCCGGTCGAAGTGGGAATCATGTTGGCCATGGCACTACGCCCGATGCGCAAATCGTCTTTCTTGCTCGGGAGTCCATCGACAAGATTCTCGCTAGCGGTCACGGAATGGATGGTGGTGAGCATCGCTTTCTTGATGCCGATCGCTTCCTCGAGAATCTGCGCGACCGGGGCGGCCGAGTTGGTCGTACACGATGCGTTATTCACGATGTCATCGGACTTTTTGCACTTGCCGTGATTGACTCCCATGAGGAACGTTGGTGTGTCCTCCGAGGGAGCGGAGATCACGACTTTCTTGGCACCGGCCGCAATGTGTTTGCGCGCGTCCGCTTCTTTGCGGAAAAAGCCGGTGGACTCAATCACGACATCCACCTTGAGATCCTTCCATGGGAGCATGGCCGGATCCTTCTGGGCGTAGACGGGAATTTTCACGCCGTCGACTTCCAAAAAATCCTTCCCCGCCTTCACAGCGCGGTTCCATGTCCGAAAAACGGAATCATGTTTGAGTAAGTACGCGAGCGTGGCGGGGTCAGTCAGGTCATTGATCGCGACGACCTGGACGCCTTTGCGCTCCATGGCCGCGCGCAGGGTGGTTCGGCCAATGCGGCCAAAGCCATTGATAGCAATTCTCAGCATAGTGTGGATGATTTTATGGATCGATTTTAGCACTTTTGCATCGAAACAAAAAATCGACCATGGATTCCACGGTCGATCTCTGCACGCCCCTAAAGGGGCTGTGAAGAAAAACTAGATATTGAATCTCGCGAATCGACGGACCTGGATGTTCTCGCCCAAGCTCGCAATCTTGCTCTTCACAAACTCTTCGATCGTCATGTCCTCGTCCTTGATAAACGGCTGTTCCATGAGAACGATCTCCGAATACCACTTGTTGAGTTTGCCTTCGACGATCTTCGTGATCACCTCCGCGGGCTTCCCTGCCCCTTCCATTTCTTTCTCGTAGATCGCCTTCTCTTTCTCCACGATTTCGAGCGGCACGTCGGCTCGCGTGAGATACAGCGGATCCAACGCACTCACGTGCAGAGCTAGATCATGACAGAACTCGACGAAACTTTCATTGCGTGCCACGAAATCCGTTTCACACAAGACTTCCACCATCGCGCCGAGTTTCCCGTTGGAATGAATGTAGGCATGCACGCGGCCCTCCTTGGTTTCGCGGTCGGCTTTCTTGGCCGCTTTGGCGATTCCCTTCTCTCGCAAGTACTGCGCCGCTTTCTCAAGGTCGCCGCCGGTTTCCTCGAGCGCCTTTTTCGCGTCCATCATACCGGCTCCGGTCATGGAGCGAAGTTCGGCGACGGTTTTTGCATCAATGCTCATAGGTCAAAGAACGTTTAAGGATTAAACCTCTTTCACGACCTTCGCGCGGGTATCTCCGGCAACCTTCGCGGCCATCGCTTTCCCGTCCTTGATCGCGTCACACGCGAGCTTGCAGATAAGTTCAATGGACTTCACGGCGTCATCGTTTCCAGGAATCACTTTCGTGACACCTTCCGGATTCACGTTGGTGTCGCACAGAGCGATCACCGGAATGCCGGTGACCATCGCCTCCTGCACGGCCGTCTTTTCTGTCTTCACGTCGATGACGAACACGGCGTCGGGAGTACGTGTCACGTTTTCGATGCCCCCGAACTTGTGTTCCATCTCTTCAATCTCTCGGGAGATCATGAGCTGTTCTTTCTTTGTGTACTTCTTGAGCTCCCCCTTATCGCGCTGATCCTTGAGCATCTTCATTCGCTTGAGGGTCTGCTTGATCTGCGTAAAATTCGTAAGCGTTCCGCCCAACCATCGGTTCTGGACATATGGCATGCCGCAAGCTTCCGCGTATTTCTGAATCGGGGCTTGCGCTTGGAGCTTGGTGCCTACAAACAAAATAACACCGCCACGGGAGGCAATGCCTTTGAGGGTCTCCAGAGCCGACTCCAAGTACTCCTGTGTCTTCTCGAGATTAATAATATGAACGCCTTGGCGGGTTCCAAAAATGAACGGTTTCATCTTGGGGTGCCAGCGGCTGGTGGTGTGGCCGAAGTGCATGCCGGATTTCAGCATGTCGACCAATGAGGGGAGGTTGGCCATAAGGTATTTCCTTTCTTGCCCGCCATAGCTTTAGCGACGGCGGGTTACGTCGGTGGCGATCTCCGGACCCGTCGTCCCCCTCGACAGGCTCGGGGTATGGCGGGAGGAACCGGATAATCGTTGATCCACCTGAGATTGAATTACGCGCGGGAGTATAAACAATCTGCTTATTTTCGTCAATATTTCTTATCGAATAAACATCGCGTCGCCAAAGGAGAAGAAGCGATACTTTTCGCGGACGGCTTCCTCGTAGGCGGCGAGCACGTGCTCGCGGCCCTCCTTCGCTGAAGCTACGGAGGGCAAGCCGGCGAAGGCGCTGACAAGGACGAGGAGAGTCGATTTTGGGAGATGAAAGTTGGTGATAAGCGCATCGACGACCTTGAAGTCGAATCCAGGGGTGATAAAGAGATTCACGTCGCCGGAAAAACCTTCAGCCGGCAAGACTCGAGATCCCTCGGCTCCCCCTCGACAAGCTCGGGGTCGCTCTCCTCGAGTCTGAGCGACCTCGGAGTCGAAGACGGGATGACACAGCTTACTTACTCCCTCGAGTGTGCGGACAGTGGTTGTCCCAACCGCAATGACTCGACGGCCTTCTTGTTTCGCATAATTGATCGCCATCGCCGTCGCGGGATCGATCGTGACGAACTCGCTGTGCATCTTGTGCTCCTCGAGCGTCTCACTCTTCATGGGACGGAACGTGCCGATCCCGACGTGCAGGGTGACCTCATGAACCTCGACGCCTTTCGCGCGAATCTTCTGGAGGAGTTCGGTCGTGAAATGAAATCCCGCCGTGGGCGCGGCGACGGAGCCTGTTTCTCGCGCATAGACCGTTTGGTACTGTTCCAACTTCTCGGGGAGCTCGTGGACGTAGGGCGGGATCGGGATCTGACCGTGTTCCTGCGCGTAGTCGAAAACAATTGTGTCCGATCGGACAAAATCGATCGTGACCACGTCGGACTTCGAAACGACTTTTCCTTCGAGGTCTCCGAACCGAATCGTATCGCCGACATGGACGTGACGGCCGGGCTTCACCAGTGTCTCCCACAGGCCTCCTCGAGGTCGCAACAAAAAGAGCTCAATCGAAGGATTGCTTCGTCGCTGCGCTCCTCGCAATGACGAGGATTCGACGACAGCACTCAGCCGCGCGCGAAACACCTTTGTGTTGTTCATGACCAGGACGTCGCCACGCTTTAACTCGTCGACGATCTCGAAAAACCGTTTGTGTTGGCGTCCACCTGTCTGTCGATCCAAAATCATCAACCGCGAGCGATCTCGTGGCAGGACGGAATGTTGCGCGATGAGTTCTTCGGGAAGCTCGTACTCAAAGAGAGATACCGGCGTGGCCATAGTGACCCTATTCTGCTCGACCTCAAGAAGATTGACAAATACCCAAGCCATTGCTACTCTTTCGCCGATCAATCTAACCGTACGTATCCAAAGCGTGCACCCTTATGAAAAAGGACATCCATCCAAATTACACCGCAAACGCGAAGATCGCTTGCGCGTGCGGAACGGTCTACGAGATCGGCTCAACGAACCCGGACATCCAGGTCGAATTGTGCGCCGCCTGCCACCCGTTCTACACCGGTAAACAAAAGATTATCGACACGGCCCGACGCGTGGAGAAATTCCAAGAGCGAGCCGCGTTGAAGACCGGCGCGAAATCTGGAAAGAAAGTGAAGGCCGCAAAGCGCAGTGCACAGAAAGTCGCCAAGCGCGAAGAGAAGGAAAAGGCTCAATAGATGGTACAATCAAAGCGTCCACCAGGACGCTTTTGAATATGAATTTGATCGAACAACTCCGCTCCCGCCGGGAGCACCTCAAAGAACTGGAAACACAGCTCTCCTCTCCTGTGGTGCTTTCTGATCGACAAAAAAACCGCGAGGTGAACGAAGCGTACGCATCGGAACGGGAGGTCGTGGAGGTTGGCGAGCGATATGAGAAGGCGGTGCGCGATTTGGAAGGCGCGCGTGAAACGATCTCGACAACAAAAGATGCCGAACTGATCGGGATGGCGCAACAGGAGATCGCGGACATCGAGACCCGTCTCCCTGCACTCGAGCACGACCTCACCATCGCGCTCATTCCCCCTGATCCACTGGACACAAAAAGCATCATCGTTGAAATTCGCGCGGGGGCTGGTGGGGACGAATCAACATTATTTGTGGCCGAGCTCTTGCGTACCTATACCCTCTACGCGGAAACACATGGATGGAAAGTGGAGCTTGTCTCCGCCAACCGAAGCGACGTGAATGGGTTCAAGGAAATCATCGTTGAAATCAAGGGGCTCAACGCGTATAGCCGACTCAAGTACGAATCCGGCGTACACCGCGTTCAGCGCGTCCCCGAGACGGAGAAGGCCGGGCGCGTGCACACATCGACCGTGACCGTGGCCATCCTCCCAGAGGTCGAAGAAGTCGACGTAAAAATCCGACCAGAAGACTTGGAAATCCAAGCAACAACCTCGCAGGGGGCGGGCGGACAGAGCGTCAACACCACGTACTCGGCGGTGCGTATCACGCACATCCCGACTGGACTCATGGTGTACTGCCAAGAGGAACGGTCGTTCAAACAAAACAAAGAACGGGCGTTGTCGATTATCCGCTCACGTGTGTTTGCGCTGGAACAGGAGCGTTTGCGCAAAGAACGTGAAGAGGCGCGGCGCGGCCAAGTTGGAACAGGTGATCGCTCAGAAAAAATTCGCACCTACAACTTCCCGCAAGACCGACTCACCGATCACCGCATCAACCAAAACTTCCACAATCTCCCCGCCATCATGAACGGCGGGTTGGACGAAATTATCGAAGAGCTCAAGCGCGCCGAAATAGAGGAGCGTCTGAGTGAGCTTGCCTAAGTATGCAGGCGGTCATTCTCGCGGCCGGCAAAGGTGCCAGGCTGAGACCTCTCACCCACACGATCCCAAAACCGCTCATCGACATTGGCGGGAAGACCCTCATTCGCTCTGCCCTCGAAGCACTCCCCGAGTCGATCGATGAAATTTTCATTGTCGTGAATCACTTGCGGGAACAGATCATCGAGTCACTCGGCCCACGTTGGAACAACAAGCCGATCACCTACGTCATTCAAGAACCCCTGACCGGAACGGCCGGCGCTGTCCTTCTTCTGCGCGAACATCTGCACGGATCGTTTCTCGTCATCAATTCAGATGACCTCTATGATCAATCGGACTTGTCGGTTCTCTGTCGTCACTCGTGGGGGCTCCTCTACTTCCCCACAGCGACGGAAAAACATTCCGGTGCTCTGGTGAAAGATGGGCGGTTCGTTGGGCTGGGTGCCTCAAAAAACGCCGTGTGCGGCGCGTATGTGCTTGGGCAAGAACTATTCGACGTCGTCCCTGTTGAAATTTACGTGAGCGATTATCTCGAATACGGACTGCCACAGACGCTCACCAAGCTCGTTGACCAAGTCCACATCCATGCCGTCACGGCCACGTATTGGCAACAGGTGGGGACGTATGCGGAACTGGCACACGTCCGAAAACAATTATGACTATCATGGAGGCTCTTCAATGGGCCAACAATAAATTGCGCAAAGCCGGCGTCGACTCCCCCATGCTCGACGCAGAGATTCTGTTAGCGTTTGCGATCGATAGTCCGAAGTCGTGGCTGTTTGCGCACTTTGCAGACAAGCTCAAGACGCACCAAGAAGAAAAATTCTTGGAGCTTGTCGCGCGTCGGGAGGACCGAGAGCCTGTCGCCTACCTGGTCGGCAAGAAGGCGTTTTATGGGCGGGACTTCATGGTAGATAAACACGTGCTCATTCCACGACCAGAAACAGAGACCATGGTCGAGCTCGCCCTCAAGATCCTCGCGGGCAAAGATCCCGAGCGTACACTCACGGCCGATCTGGGCACCGGTTCAGGAGCGATTGCTTTAAGCATCGCTGGGGAAACCAAGCTCCCCGTCATCGCGGTGGACATTGACGAAGCCGCCCTTGAGGTCGCCAAGAAGAACGCCACCGCGCTCGTTCCCGAAATGGCTGTCGACTTACAAGCCGGGAACCTTGCCGAGCCGATCATCCGCATTTTCAAAACCATCCGTGGACAAACAAACGTCCAGACCTCATCGGTGTATCCGTTCAAAACACTCCTGCTCACCGCCAACCTCCCTTACCTCTCGGAGGTGCGCATGGACAATCTCCAGGCCGAGGTGCGACATGAGCCGGAACTCGCCCTGCGCGCGGGAGCTGACGGACTGGATGCTTACTGGTCTTTGTTCCGCCAACTGCGCGACGATCGCAAGATTCTGCCGCGTGAGGTGATCGTGCTCATCGAGATCGATCCCGAACAGCTTCAGGCCACAGAGAAGCTCATCCTCCATAACTTTCCCAGCGCGAAACTCGAAACCCATAAAGACCACCACGATGACATCCGCGTCGTGGAGGTGCATGTCTAAAAAACCTATGGCTATCACATCGACCACGACCATCCAAACAGAGTTCGGACCCTACAAGGCCAACCATCACAATATGGGGAACGATACTATCATCTCTTTTGTCTACGGCGATGTAAGAATCAACACTCCCATCGTTCGAATACACTCGGCGTGCCTGTTCGGTGAAGCATTCCATTCCCTTCATTGCGACTGTTCCCATCAACTGACAGAAGCAATGAAAACCATCCAGACCCACGGAGCTGGAGTAATTGTTTACTCCTATCAAGAGGGTCGAGACATTGGCCTAGAAAACAAAATCAAGGCCATGGAAGTCGAGCGGGAAACGGGATGTGATACCGTCGATGCCTTCAAGAAACTTGGGTTCGATCAGGCCGACCTTCGTAATTTTAAGAACGAAGTGCGAGTCCTCCAGGAATTAAACGTGTCAAACAAAATTTACTCATTCTCTGGTAATCCTCGAAAACGAAACGAAATCGAAGCTGGAGGATTCACGATCCTAGATGAGTACGAAATCCCCGAGGGAGTCGCCGGAATTCTTGCAGAAAAGGAACGGCGCACAAAAAAAGAAAAACTCGGCTACACGTACAAAACCTAATATGTACCCAGACACAGACGAACGCCTGAACTACGCCACAGACCAGACAGTCTACTTCTTCACTCCCGCCTTCCACCCGCTCGATAACTTTTCAGCCCACGCAATCGAGCTATGGGGAATGACTTTCCCAACGGTTGAACATGCCTACCAATGGAAGAAATCCTCCATGCCAAGGCTGAGCAACACGAAGACGTTTGCGAGATTCTAAAAAAGACTGGTGTTAGAACAATCGTAGAGAATTCACCTATCGACGACTTTTGGGGGTGCGGGTCTGATGGAAAAGGAAAAAACATCGTTGGGTCACTCTGGATGAAGATTCGAGATGAACTATCCACAACATAATCGTTGACAGCGACCTAGAATCGTGATGTAATCAAATTACGACTGAGGCTTTGCCTCCACATGTCGACGTCAACACTAAACCCCCTCTTTACCGCTCCGGCGGTTGAGGGGGTTTGTGTTACCCCGGGTCACATGGGCCCGTGGAGGTAATGGTAACCTCAGTCGAGTTGACGTCGACGATCGCGGGTTCGATTCCCGCCGGGTCCACCACAAGACCCGGGACCAAACACTCCTGCCCGCAAGGCAGGAGTGTTTCGATTGACACGACGACTGTTTTTGAGTATTCTTCTGCGTTCACGCTTGGACGTGATCGGCTAGCACGCCTTGTGCTGGCATGGAGGATCCCAATGAACCCGCTCATGGTGAAGTAGGAGACTACCGTGATTCGTTACATCCTGTTCGCCCTCGCATTGAGCGTACTGACCTCGACCCCGAGCTTCGCCGAGGAATCACCGACCAAGGCCTTGCTCGCAGCCGCCGAGAACACGAAGGAGGTCGAGGGTGCGGATCCAAACGCAGTCCTGCTCATCATGTGGAGCGCCCACTGGTGCGAGCCCTGCAAGATCGACGAACCGTTCGTGAGAGCGTTCGCAAAGAGAGAAGGATGGACGTTCGTCTACATCAACACCGACGACGAACAAACTCGCTCGCTTCGTGCCAAATTCGACATCACCGGCATGCCTACCTACCATGTGTTCTCATCTGGCACACTGGTCGAACGGGTCAACTTCGGTCGCTACAAGACCGACGGTTCGGATGCCGAAGAACGGGTGAACGCACGCTTCGCACGGACGAAGCGCAAGCTCCCCAAGCCGTAACGCACGACCTGATCAACGCCGGGTCGTTTTTCTTTTTTTCCAAATCCCCATACTGGCACAGATACAATTATTGTTTCTGAACGAACGCAAAACGACTTACCCCACGGCCGTGGGTAAAGTCGTTCTTTGAAATAGCAACGATACTACAAGAACCTTTCACGAAAGCCGCGCCAAATGCTCGCGCAAGCGCGCCAGCTCTTGTTCATCCGTCTTGATTCGCTCCTTCGTTAAATCCCGCACCGCCGCCAGGCGCGGGTTTTTGAGTTCCGCCTGCTTGCTCTGGATCAGCTGTTCAAGAACCTTAATATTCTTTTCAATCGCCTCCTTGGCCTGCATGGCGCTCACACGCTCAATGGACTCGTCCGTATACCCATCCCCTACGCCCTCGGAGTCGTGATCACGGTAGTACAAGAAGTGCGTCCCGCAGTCAGGGCACACGCGTACCTCGCCCAGCATGTAATCGCTGCACATGCCGCCGATGATCTCGAGCTTTTCCACTTCCGCTGGAAGGCGATCCGGCGTATGCATCGTTTCAACCTTGAGCTTCTCGGGAATATGTTTGCAAAGTGAACAAGTGTCCATAGCTATTGGATCATTATGTCGTCGAAACTGCCAACCACCTCGATCCACGTCGTCCCCGCGTTCATCACGATCTCTTCTCCGCTCACGCGGTTGTAGAACTTCAGACGTTCTGACGTGGACGGTTTCTTCCAGGTTGCCTCGATCGCCACGCCGTCTTGCAATACATAGCCCTCGCCTTCTCCTGTGGTACGAATCTCACGGCGACCGACGTTGTCGATGATCTCGATGTCCGTAATCACAACCGCCACGTTGTCGGCCATGATTTGCGCTCCTGACTCGACCACGTGCGGCTCGTTGAACTGCTCTCGCGCGTACCGTCCCGTTTTCTCATCGTAGATCCAGTCAACGACATAGACCGGTGACCAGAAATCAATATACAAGGAGCTCTCTGCGTTTGTTGGCTCTGGATCCTTGAACGTCCAGAGGTCATAGAGTCGAGTCGGCGCCACGCCTGCCTCCTCGCGCAAAGTGTAAAACGCATTCAACAGCTCAGTGGATGTGAAGACATTGTGTGGGGCGTATCGATTCCCATTCGCTCGCCAGAAATACTCGCCCCACCAGTATTGATTCATGTCGAATGTTCCTCCAGAGGCAATCAAATCAAGTGCCGCGTTCGAGCCACCCACATGGACATACTGCGCATCAAGCTCTGCCACCCAGTCCAAAAAGTACGGCCGCGCTGATCGCACCGGGCCGATTTCCTCGACCACCTGTTCCTGCGTAAAAAACGCGAGCATACGAGGAATCCCCGCCTCCACTGGCACCTCGATAACCAAGAACGCCTGCTCAACGCCCGATGGTGGCCACGCCTCTTCATGGTTATCGACCATCACCGCAAACACCTGTGACGGCTCGACTTCCTCAGACACGGCAACCCCGGTCAGAGGGTGACGATACAACAGGCTCTCCTGTTCCTCGCCTGGTGCAGAGACTCCATTATCGCGAAACACAAACCGAGGAAGCACCAACACCACAAGAACTGCGAGTAGAACCACAACAAGAAGACCCACCGTCGCTCTCGCTTGCGCTCGAGCTATGGTGGGCAGGCCGACCAACGTACGTCGGCCGATATTCTTGAATTGCTCTATGAACGAATGGATGAATTTCATGTTACTTCTTTTCTGGCTTCTTATCGCCGGCCTCTTTTGCCGCCTCTGGAGCCGTAGCGCCCTCCTCACCTTCCTCCCCTTCTTTCTTCTCCTTAGCAACTTCAACCGCCGTGACATCCATCTCCACCGCTTCATCAAGCGCCTTCATTTCTTCTTCAGAGCGTGGTGGCTCAACGGACGCGACGGAAAGGTCGGCATCACTCAGAATGGTCACGCCTTCTGGAACCTGCAAGTCTGAAACACGAATTGAGACATCAAACGTCGCAAGCGAGCTGATATCTACCTTGATAGAACGAACAAGCTTGGATGGAAGCGCGCGGATCTCGACGGTCTCCAACGACGGAATAAAGGTTCCGCCCAACGCCTTCACGGCCGCGGATTCACCGATGAACTCGAGCTCGACTTCTGTTTCGATCTCCTTATTCATGTCGATCGAGCGAAAATCGATATGCGTAAACTCCGTGCGCAGAGGATCAATCTGGTAGTCCTGGATGAGGACATGCAGAGGCGTCGCGCCATCAATTTTCAGCTCAACGATCGAGGACTCACCGGCCTCCTGATACATTTTCACAAATTGATTGCGATCCACACTCACATTGAGTGGCTGGGTACCAGATCCATACACCACCGCTGGAACAGCTCCAGCCGCGCGCAAAGTCCTAGTTTTACGCCCTCTTTCGGTTCGTGTTTTGGCTTCTAAAATGTGTTCAGTCATAAAAAATTCAAGCTAATGCGCGGCTATTGTGCTCGAGTCCCTCCAAATAGTCAAGCGACGCGGGGCTACCGCGTCGCACCATTCTTTTGTTCCTTTTTTTCGCGCTGCTCAAGCCGCTCGCGGACATGATGAATCTGCTCTTGCGAAGCTCTCCCAAGCTCCCGCTCCCAGTTTGCCGATTGAAACAACTCATGCACCTCAATAACGTCATCCACACTCACCCATGCTCCGGATTTCACCCGTACGACATCGTCATACGAAAGATCCGTAAGCAACCCCACGGAACTTGCCCCAACCTGGTTCACTAACACGATGGCAAGAATCGAGTGCTGACACTTTCGACATTGGACGTGCAAGAAATGCGTTTCTCCCTGTTCTCCCAACAGCCTGGCCTCCATCGGGTTGTAGCGGGTCTCGCAAACCGGGCAGAACGAAACGAGTTTAAGTCCCTCGTTCCAAAGTTCCGAACCAAGCTGTGTAGCCATATATCTACAGCATACCACATCACGAACGGTTCCGAGTGGCGATGCTCTGGGCAATAGCAAACAGGATGAGCATCACCACCAGAGAGCTCCCCCCATAGCTCACAAACGGGAGCCCAATGCCTGTAACAGGAAAGAGTCCTAGGTTCATCCCGACGTTCACAAAAAACTGGAGGAAGAACACAGTGGCAATTCCTAACAATAGGTACGCGGTAAAATCATCCGTCGCCTGGCGTGCCTGGCGGAACAATCGATACAGCACCAACACAAATGCTCCCAACAAGAGCATCACTCCTACAAATCCAAGTTCCTCCGCGACAACGGCAAAGATAAAATCCGTCTGGCTCTCCGGCAAAAACTTGAGCTGGCTCTGCGTCCCAAACCCCAACCCACTTCCCAGCCATCTCCCCGACCCCACGGCGATAATCGCTTGAGTGACGTTATACCCTTCCCCAAGTGGGTCGATGCTGGGATCCAAAAACGTCAGGATGCGAGCGCGTTGATAATCCGCAAAGAAAAAATTCCACCCCAACACAAATAAACCAGTTCCCGTGCACGCGAGTGCCATGACGTATCGCCAGGGAATTCCCGCGTAGAGAAGGAAGAACGCCCAAATCCCCAGAAGGATAGAGGCCGAACCAAAGTCTGGTTGCATGAGCACGAATAAAATCGGCAAGAAGGTGATCACCCCGCTCTCAAAAAACGTTCGCAGGTCAAACGCGCGTTTGCCACGACGGGCGAAATACGTGGAGAGACCGATGATGAGCGCGATCTTCATGAACTCCACCGGCTGAAAACTCACCGGCCCCAGGACATACCAACCCGTCGCTCCACGGACGGTTTCACCAAACATCAGCACGCCGATTAAAAGCGAGAGGCACACGAGATAGAGGATGAGCGCGTAGTTTTGGAAGAGTCGATAATTGGAAGGCACGACAAACAAAAAAACGCCGACTCCCAACAGGAGCGCGGCGATCTGCTTTTTCACGTGAACAAATTCGGCGGCATCCTGTGAGAGCTCAACTGAATAGATGGCGGCGAGGCCTAACAACACGAGCCCAAACACAGCCAACAGAAGGGCCCAATCCATGCCGCGTACGTGGCGCGACAGACGCGAAAGATAATTCTGGAGAGATGTTGCCATGACGTTAGAAGACACGGGCGCGCGTATCGCGCGTCGTCTCCCCTTGGAGCGGTTTATACACCTCCACGTCAAAAATGTTGAGCTCCGGAATAATTTGCACTTGGCTCACGCTGGGGAGCGTGCCAAACCAATTGACCGTGATTTCGGTATCCACGCCGCTTTCCAAACTCGAAAGGGTCGTGCGGTTCACTCCCACGACCGAGTTCCCACGCAGGAGCAAGACGTACAAGCCGACGTCATAGTAGCTAAACGCGGTGTCGTTTTCGATTGTGAAGGTCGTGCGGCCAAAGGTCTGGCCATCAAAGCGTGTTTCTTTTTCGAACGAAGAGGCGGAGATCAAAAAGTTAAGACGGTCGCTCGACCAGGTTGGGTAATCAGGGACAGCGTGGTGATCGACCCGGTGCCAGCGGACGCGTTCGATCACCAGACTCGCGGACCCAATGGGCGAAGCAGACTCCACGGCCAACTCGGCAACGGGCTTTTCTGACAAGGGCAAGATGAAACCCGTCTGCACGTCGGTCGACTCATCACCGACGGTGAACGAATAGGTAAACTCGGCCCACCAGTCATCGTTGGGATTAGTGAGTGTTGTGTACAGGTCATATCGGCCATCACCGATCGAGATCACACGACCCTCGCCTTGTTCCAAATCGTTCGCGGCGTTGGCGACGGTATAGGCACGCAGATCCGACTGGCCATAGGCAACCATGCGCAGGACCGCGTTTTGCTCCGCGCCGTAGCTCACGGCAAAGGCGTCCATGAGATGCCATCCGCCAAACAAGAACAGCAACGCGTCGAAAGCGATAAACAAGATGATTCCAAGTCGACGCAAAAACGCGCGGTGCTCCACCCACCACACCGACACCTTATAAAACCGTTTGAATTCTTTTTCCTCCTGCAGGAGCAAACCTCCTTCTGACATATAGGGAAATTATATCACGTTCCTCTCCGATCCCCCTCCTTTTTAAGGAGGGGCTAGGGGTGGTTATGAGCCATCGAACGGATTGACTTTCCCCCCATTCTTTGGTTCACTCCCTTACTCCGCGTCATCCCGACTCGGAGATCCGACAATTGTCGCCGACGGCCTAGAAACCAAGGCGACCCTCGTAGAAGAGGTAATCATGTCTCAACCGCTCTTCGACAAAACCTACGACGAACTCCGCGAGGCCTTCGTCCGCGCCCGCTTCGCCGAGCCCGCAGTGTTCGGAAGGCCGGACATCGAGGAGTGGTTGCGCGACTCCACACGCCACGTCGTCGACCCTCTGAACCCGACCAGCGAGTGGGGCGCCGGCGCGTTTCACTGGCACCTCAAGGAGATCCTGGGTGGCCGTGGAGATCGGGAGATCGTGGATCTGCTGCTTCTCCATACCACTCCGCAAATCGATCCGCCCGAAACGCTCCTCGTGGGAATACCTCACGCGGGGGAGTTTTACACGCTCCTCAGAACGCTGCAGCTGGGACACGCCATGCTCTTCTGTGGCCGGTCGTTGCATACCGACTCATGGCCGATCCTGGTCATCAACAACAAGGCCTACGTCGCCGAGTTCAAGGAACCGAACCACATCCTGGCTCTCCGGCCAGCGATCTCCACGGACGTCAAGCGAATCTTCTTCGCCGAAGTCATGTATAACCGCCCCAAGCGCGAACGAGCGCTCGACTGGCTCACGACCGAGTACCAGCACGTGATCGCGAACACTCGGTACGCCGCCCAACGCGACTTCGACGAGGCCGTGGCCGTCAGCGCCGATGGGACGAAGATCGTGAAGGCCAAGTGGGTGATGGTTTACGGCCGGACGCCCGAGTGGGGTCAAAGAGTCTACCTGCTTCCAGGAGAAGCGTTCCGGGTGACCAAATGTCTGATCACGTCGATATTCCGAGAGAGAATCGACGATCGGTTTCTCGCCCAATGGCTAGCTCCACGCATCGACACGCTCGATGATTTCTTCGCCTGGGAGGCGATGATGACTCCAGTGCACATGAACCGCAAACTGCGTCTCACCACCATGACAGCTAAACGAACGTACAAGGAAGACCTTGGTTCGCTACTGACCATCGACGAAGTCTGCTGCCCCTCCCCGCTCCCCGACGGCGGACGGGAGATCAAGGTCTAGTGACCTCACGGCACCACCACGCGTGGTGCTTTTACTTTTTCGGTTCCTGTTTCCTCGTTTGTGTCATCCCGTCTTCGACTCCGAGGTCGCTCAGACTCGAGGAGACCGAGGCCGTTCTACGGCCGAGCGGAGGGATCTCGAATCTGAGAGATCCCTCGACTCCTCGAGGACTCGTCGCTCGGGATGACACAAAAGGACAAGACGGTCGTCGGGGTGACACAGGTAAAGAATTGAGTTAAACTATTCTCGAAATACTGAACCTTTGAATAGGTTTTTCTTATGGCGAAAAAAAACCAAGACGCACGCAGGCTAAAGCCCCTGCCTGCCGGCAGGCAAGGTGCGGCTACCAAATCATCCAAAGCATCCAAGCCCACCTCCGAGTACGGCGCGGGGCAAATTCAAGTCCTGGAGGGTCTGGACCCCGTGCGCAAGCGCCCGGGCATGTATATCGGTTCGACTGGTCTCACGGGATTACACCACCTCATCTGGGAAGTCATGGACAACTCCTTTGACGAGGCCATGGCCGGTCACGGCAAACAGATCACCCTGCGACTCCTTCCGGACAACATGGTTTCCGTTGAAGATGAAGGCCGTGGAATCCCTGTTGAAGCGCATCCTCAATTCAAAGTCTCCGCGCTCGAGCTCGTGCTCACCAAGCTCCACGCTGGAGGAAAATTTGGCGGCGGCGGATATAAAGTCTCCGGAGGTCTGCATGGTGTGGGTGTCTCGGTCGTCAACGCGCTCTCCACCTACCTCAAGGCCGAAGTGAAACGCGACGGGAAACTTTGGGAGCAGGAGTACTCCTGCGGAAAACCAAAGGCGAAAGTGAAGTCCGTTGGCCCAGCCAAGGGCACCGGTACCACCATTACCTTTCGTCCAGACGAGACGATCTTCGAGTCCGTCCATTTCGACTTCCAGACCATCATCGACCACTTGCGCCAGCAGGCCTATCTCACCAAGGGCATCAAGCTGATTCTCGCGGACGAACGCGACCCAGAAAAACCGAGCGTCTACGCCTTCTACTTCGAGGGCGGCGTTGCCTCCTATGTCCGTCACATCAACCACGGCAAGGAAGAGAAGCACAAAAACATTTTCTACGTACACAAGCTCGATGAAGCCACAGACGTCGAAGTTGAAACCGCCGTGCAGTACACCGGCGAGTACCACGAATCCGTCTACTGTTACGCCAACAACATCACCAACCCCGAAGGCGGCATGCACCTCTCGGGCTTCCGCGCCGCGCTCACGCGTGAGCTCAACAACTACGCCAGGGGCAAGGGCATCATCAAAGAAAAGGACGACAACCTTTCGGGCGATGATGTCCGCGAGGGACTCACGGCCGTCATCTCGGTCAAGATCAAGGAACCACAATTTGAAGGACAAACAAAAGCGAAACTCGGAAATCCCGAGGCTCGCACTGCCGTTGAGGCCGTATTCGGCGAGGCGTTTCGCATTTTCCTCGAGGAGCATCCAGCTGATGGCGAGGCGATCATCGCTAAATGTTTTCTTGCCGCTCAAGCCCGTGCCGCTGCCCGAGCCGCGCGTGATACCGTTTTGCGCAAAGGCGCACTGGAAGGTCTTACGCTCCCAGGCAAACTCTCGGACTGCTCCAGCAAAGACCCAAGCATCTCGGAAATCTTCATCGTTGAGGGAGACTCCGCTGGTGGATCCGCCAAACAAGGCCGCAACCGTGAGACACAAGCGATTCTGCCGTTGCGTGGAAAAATCCTCAACGTGGAGCGCGCGCGCCTGGACAAGATGCTCGCCAACAACGAAATCAAATCGCTGGTCATCGCGCTGGGCACCAACATCGGCGAAGGCTTTGACATGACGAGCCTACGCTATGACAAGGTCGTCATCATGACGGACGCCGACGTGGACGGCGCGCATATCCGCACGCTCCTCTTGACCCTCTTTTACCGCTACTTCCCCGACCTCATCCACCAAGGTCACATCTACATCGCCCAGCCGCCGCTGTACCGCGTGAACATCGGGAAGAACTTCCGCTGGGTGTACAACGACGCTGAGAAAGACAAGGCGATCGAGGAGCTCGTTGGTACTATTGATAAAAAGAAGGTAGCCCCGGGCTTCAGCCCGGGTGCCGCCGAAGAAACCGCCGCGGAAGGTGAAAGCGAAACAGAACAAATGGAATACTCGGGCGTGAAGGTGAACATCCAACGCTACAAAGGTTTGGGAGAAATGAACCCGGACCAACTTTGGGACACAACCATGAACCCAGCGACCCGCGTCATGAAACAAGTCACGATCGAGGACGCCGAAAAGGCCGAAGAGGTCTTCGATGTCCTCATGGGTGCCGACGTGGCGCCGCGCAAACGCTTTATCCAGACGCACGCCAAGACGGTGAAGAACTTGGATGTGTAAAAGTCCCTTGTCAATTTCCTCCCCCTGGTGTACAGTCGCATCAATCAGCCCCCACCAGGGGGTTTTAAGATACGAAATTCTATGAAGAATCCCTTTAAATGGCTTTGGCAGTATGTACGCGAGTCGCGCGAGGAACTGCAAAAAGTCACCTGGCCAAATCGCCAGACGACCACGAAGTATTCCCTTGTCGTGATCGTCCTGTGCGTTGTGCTGGCCGCTTTTTTTGGAGGTCTTGATTGGTTGCTCACTCAAGGTCTCGAATGGCTTATTCTTGTCACGAGCTAACCTATGGCAAAACAAACAGCAAATTTTGGACGACGTTGGTTCGCGATCCACACGTACTCCGGCTATGAGGAAAACGTCTCCGAGAACCTCCATCAGCGTATCGAGACCATGGACATGACTGATAAGATTTTTAATGTCCTCGTCCCCAAAGAGAAAAAAATCAAAATCAAGAATGGCAAGCGCAAGACGGTCGAGGAAAAAATCTTCCCTGGCTACGTCTTGGTCGAGATGCTCGTGACGGATGATTCGTGGTACGTCGTGCGCAACACGCCAAACGTCACCGGCTTCATCGGCACAGGCACGACGCCGACGCCGATCGCGGAGGAAGAAATGGAAGCACTCAAGAAACGCATGGGGGTCGACGAACCAGAATTCAAGATGGACGTTCAGAAGGGCGATTCCGTCCAGATCACCGACGGTCCGTTCAAGAACCAGGAAGGCAAGGTCGCGGAAATCGACGAGGAACGCGGCAAGATCAAGGTCTTGGTGAACCTCTTTGGACGCGAAACCCCGGTCGAGCTCGACTTCTTGCAAATTAAAAAGACCTAAGGTATAAATTCGCCCGTTAATTCATAGTCTGGTCGCCTTTTGTAGGTGTCATCCCGACCGAGACCGTTCGACGGTCGAGTGGAGGGATCTCGAATTCGGGATCCCTCGGCTCCCTGCGGTCGCTCGGGATGACACAGATAAAATGGAATCCAGTAAAAAAACACTATGGCAAAGAAACTTGTCACTCAGGTCAAACTCCAGATCCCTGGAGGCGCGGCCACTCCTGCCCCACCAGTAGGTCCAGCTCTTGGACAGCACGGTCTCCCGATCGGCGACTTCGTCAAGAAGTTCAACGACGCGACCCAAGACCGTCGCGGTGAAACCGTCCCAGTCATCATCAACGTGTACGAAGATCGAACGTTCGACTTCGTGACCAAGACCGCTCCGGCCTCTGACATGATCATGAAGGCGGCCAAGATCCAGAAAGGCTCCAGCAACCCATTGACGACCAAGGTCGGCACGATCACCAAGGCACAGCTCCAAGAGATCGCCGAAAAGAAAATGCCTGACCTCAACGCCAATGACATTGATGCCGCGATGAGGATCATTGCGGGTACCGCTCGTCAGATGGGAGTAGAGATTAAATAAGTGGGAGGCCTCCCGGCCGTTACCACCACAACCACATATGCCAAGCAACCGATTCAAACAGGCGAAGGCCCTGGTCGATAAGACCAAAACCTACACGATCGCCGAAGCCGTCGCGCTCGCCAAAAAGGCCGCGACCGCCAAGTACGACGAAACCATGGAACTCCATGTCCGTCTGGGGATCGACGCCACCAAGTCCGACCAGCAAGTTCGAGGGACGATCGCGCTTCCACACGGAACCGGTAAGACTAAAAAAATTGTTGCGTTCGTCGAACCTGAAAAAGAAGCCGATGCGAAATCTGCCGGCGCCGATATCGTCGGCGGAGAAGAGCTTATCGCCACCATCGCCACAAAGGGCACGATCGACTTCGATGTCGCCGTCGCGACCCCAGCCATGATGCCTAAACTCGCCAAACTCGCCCGACTCTTGGGACCTCGTGGACTCATGCCAAACCCCAAGACCGACACCGTCTCCCCAAACATCGTGAAGATGATCACGGAGCAGAAGGCTGGTAAGGAGAGCTTCAAGAACGATCCACAGGGAAACCTCCACCAGATCTTCGGGCGCAGATCCTTCACCGAAAAACAGCTCGAAGAAAACCTGCGCGCACTCCTGGAGACCGTGAAGCGCATGAAGCCGCAGTCGTCCAAGGGTATCTACCTGCGATCCACGACCGTCACTTCGACTGTGGGCCCTGGCATCAAGGTTGATCCAAATTCATAGTCAAAACAAAAAATCCGCCTCTCAAGGGCGGGTTTTTGGTTGACGAAGAACGTTTTTTGAACTAGCCTCGGGGCAGGAGGTACCCCAATGGGTGACCGAACCAAGAGACTCCAACGCGCCAGTCTGAGAGCTGGCATGACCCCACTCTCCGACATCCTACCCGACATCATGGCCGGGATCATCGAGCGAGCCTGCGCGGCAGGCCATCCACCGCCGGCGTTCGTAACCGGGGGGTACGACCACTCCGACGACGCTCCGCCGCCGAAGATGTCTGCGCCCCCCATTCGCTGAACGACCACCTCCACGACCCCGTTCCACTGAGCGGGGTTTTCTCATTCTCGAATTTGTGTCAGGCTGGAGGCACTATGTCCATCCTCACCCGTTCAGAAATCCTCGAGCAAATCGATTCCAGCGGCCTGGTGTTCACGCCGTCACTCGACCAATTCCAGATTCAACCGCACGCCATCGACTTGCGGCTTGGATACAAATTTTTGATCCCACGCAACTGGACGGTGGACGAACATGGCCGCCGCGCCATCAAAGTGGCAATCGACGACGTGGACGCGCACCGCGAACAATTCGACGAGGTACAACTCCAGCCAGGCCAGTACTTTGAACTCTTGCCAAACGAATTCGTCATCGGCACGAGCCTGGAGAGAATCGAGCTCAATGCGATGAACCTCATGGCCATCCTGTTCCCTCGCACCTCGACCAATCGCCGCGGTATTGACCTCTCGCTCTCGGGCATCATCGACACCGGCTACAAAGGCCACCTTATCTTCCCGATGAAAAACGAAGCCGGCGACCAAGTCATCCGCGTGTACCCCGGCGAGCGTGTCTGCCAGGTCATTTTCCAGGAGCTCAACCAACCGCTCACGCCCGAGGAAGCCAACCTCCACGGCCTCACAGCCGCAAAGTACAGCGAGTCTGGTTCTCAAGGCTTCAAACTCGACAAACAAAATGAACGTGATTTACTGATAACAGGACAACTACAAAATCTTAAAACTCAATTCAAGTTATAACAACCATATGAATAATGAAGCCTTTCGCCATCCCGCCCCAGAACAAGCCAAGCCAGAAAAACTCTCGCTACAACTGGATGAGTCACGACGACCGCTCCTTGAAGCAAAGCTCCAACAGTACCTCGAGCGACTGGCCCATTCGACACGTGATGCCGGATATCGTGCTCCAGAGTCCCCGGGGTGGTACGGACACTACGACAGCGCAGCGAAGGCCCTGGTCGCAGAGGCAATCCTGACTGGCGACCCAGTTGATCAAGACTCTATCCTGGACCAAATGAACAACAGGTATCTTCAAGACGGCAACCTGGGTGATCACCGAGATCTGGTGAAAGCTGCCATACAAAATGCCTTGGAAGTAATAGATGCCTATAATAATGGCAACCAAGATGAAGTCATCGGATCCCAACCCGTCTAGTCAAAATCAGCCCAAAACGGGCTGATTTTTGTATACAAATCTGTAGTCAACCAGCAATAGTGTCACATATTTCTATTCAGCAAACATGTCACATAGCGTGGCAGACGC
>JBBTRQ010000011.1:0-80156 GCA_038065075.1 Patescibacteria group bacterium | reverse complement strand
ACGTCGCCGTTGGCAGAGGCTTCAATCGCCAAGTCAACGAGGTTGCCGGTAGCGTTACCTGTGCCGGTGGTGAGGTCGATGACGTTCCCGGTCCAGATAACATTGCCTGTATCGTCAAACCCGAGCACGTTTCCATCCCATGCGGCGGTTGTTGTGATGTCGACTAAGTTGTTTTGGAAGTCACCCGTTGAGCCAATCTCGATGGCTTGTCCTGTGGTAGCGGCAGAAGCAATGTTGAGCGCGTCTCCTGCAACGTTTCCTACCATGTTCAAATCAAGGGCGTTGCCGGTTGCAGCCGAAGCTCCGTACGTGACGTCGACAATGTTTCCTGAACCTGTGGAAGAAGAGTTCAAATCAATCATGTTGCTTGTGAAGACTCCTGAACCTGTGGCGGCAATGAGCCAACCAACGTCTACTCCTGAGGCTGAGGCTGCTCCGTTTGAAACAGCGATCGCTTGAGTGAGAAGACCGGTTGAACCCATGGCGATGTTTATCACTTCTCCTGTGGAAGCTTGCGCACCAAGGTTGATGTCAATGAGTTCGTTGGCGAAGATGCCAGCAGTGGTGATGTCAATGGCGTTACCGGTGGTGGCAGAGGTGGCGATATCCAGAGCGTTGCCTGCGACGTTGGTACCCATGTTGAGGTCCAGAGCGTTGCCAGTGGCAGCCGCTGTGGAGTAGGTCACGTCCAGGATGTTTCCAGAGGAAGTGGAGGTGGTGTTGAGATCAATCATGTTGCTCGTGAAGGCGGCGGAACCTGTGGCGGCAATGAGCCAACCGACGTCTGTTCCCATGGCTGTCACAGCGGCGTTTGAAACGGCAATGGCTGTTGCGGCGGTGGAGCCGGCTTCAATGGTGAGATCCACGAGGTTACCGGTGGCGACACCTGTTCCTGTATCAATGTCGATGATGTTGCTAGTAAAAGCGGCGTTTCCTGAAGAGTCGAAGGAGAAGATATCGCCTGAGGCTATCGCTGAAACAGCGGTGATGTCAAAGTCAAAGGCACTGGCGGTAAAGACACCACCGGCATTGACTTCCATGGCCCATCCAGCCTGATCCAGAGGTCCAGAGGCATTGAGGACAATGGCTTGCACGTCGCCGGCCGCAATAGCCTCAATGTTGAGGTCGATGAGATTGGAGGCTCCAGCACCTGTTCCAGTGTCGATGTCGATAATGTTGCTGGTGAAAGCAGCGTTTCCTGAAGAGTCGAAGGAGAAGATATCGCCTGAGGCTATCGCTGAAACAGCGGTGATGTCAAAGTCAAAGGCACTGGCGGTAAAGACACCACCGGCATTGACTTCCATGGCCCATCCAGCCTGATCCAGAGGTCCAGAGGCATTGAGGACAATGGCTTGGACGTCGCCGTTGGCAGAGGCTTCAATCGCCAAGTCAACGAGGTTGCCGGTAGCGTTACCTGTGCCGGTGGTGAGGTCGATGACGTTCCCGGTCCAGATAACATTGCCTGTATCGTCAAACCCGAGCACGTTTCCATCCCATGCGGCGGTTGTTGTGATGTCGACTAAGTTGTTTTGGAAGTCACCCGTTGAGCCAATCTCGATGGCTTGTCCTGTGGTAGCGGCCGTGACGATATTCATCGCGTCCCCCGCCACGTTCGTACCCATGTTGAGGTCAATGGCGTTGCCATCGGAGGCGCCGGAGGAATAGGTGATGTCCAGGACGTTGGAATTCAAGAGACCTGATTGGTTGATGTCGATGATGTGGTCATCTGTTCCGCCATCGGTGCCCACTCCGTCCACAAAGAAGACAGGAGCGGTGCGAATGCCGGCGGTTGTAACCTGCATGGCATTGCCTTCAAGGTTGGTGCCCATGTCAACTTGGAAAGCGTCGCCGGTATGAGCCGCGTCGGCATACGTTACGACAAAGAAGTCGCCTGTTGAAACAGCCGTGGTTAAGCGAACATCTATGGCATCGCCTGACCATGCGGCATTGGTGTCAAGGTCAAGAAGCCAGCCGGCCGTGGAGGAAGCGGCGGCATTGCTTACGACCATGTTCTGCACGGCCACGTCCAAGGGTTCCAAGTTGATGTTGAAGACGTCGCCATCGGAGGCGCTGCCGCCAGTTGTAATCTCAAGGATATTGCCCTGCCAGTCGCCGGAGGCCATGTCCACGTCAACCAAAGAATCGTTGATGGTTCCGGTTGAGATGATCTCAATGGCGCGGCCTGCTGTAGTGCCTGCCGTTGCGATGGCAAGAGCATTTCCCGCCACATTCGTGCCCATGTTGAGGTCAATGGCATTGCCATCGGAGGCGCCGGAGGAATAGGTGATGTCCAGGACGTTGGAATTCAAAAGGCCGGACTGGTTAATGTCGATGATGTGGTCATCTGTTCCGCCATCGGTGCCCACTCCGTCAACAAAGAAGACAGGAGCGGTGCGAATGCCGGCGGTTGTAACCTGCATGGCATTGCCTTCAAGGTTGGTTCCCGTCGCAATGGCGATGGTGTCGCCTGTGTGGGCGGCATCGGCGTAGGTGACGTCAAGGAAGTTGCCTGTGGAGGCAGCGGTACCGAAATCAACATCCATGGCAATGCCGGTCCAGGCCGCAGTCGTATCAAGATCAAGCATCCAGCCATTGGCAGTGGTGGCAGCCGCGTTGGTGACAACCATGTTCTGCACGGCGACATCCAGCGCTTCCAAGGCCACGTTGAAGACATCCCCATCGGAGGCAGAGCCGCCTGTGGTTACTTCAAACATATTGCCTTGCCAGTCGCCGGAGTTCGCATCGATATCAACGATGGAATCCGTGAAGGCGCCGTCTGTGACGATCTGGATCACGTTTCCGGAGGTAGCGGCTGAAGCGATGTTCACTGCGTCTCCAGCCACGTTCGTACCCATGTTGAGGTCAATGGCGTTGCCCGAGTGAACGGCGCCAGAGTAGGTAATGTCAATTTCATTGCCCGTCGCAAGCGTACTGCCTGATACATCGATATCCAGAGTGTTTGTATCTTTTGTGCCTGTAACATCAATCTGCATCAGGTCGCCGGTCACGGCGGCGGCAAGAGACGTGTCCGTGATATGCAGAGCGGATCCGCCTGTGCGAACCGCGCCGGGAGTGATATCAAAGACGTCTCCCGTTGTGAGAGCGGCTGTGTCAATGTCAAAGGCGTCACCCGTGGTCAACGATGCAAAGGTGACGTCCACTACATCGCCACTTGTGCTCACTCCACTCAAGAAATTAAATGTGTCAGCACCTGTCGCGTCACCAAGTGTTATGGTATCAGCACCAGTTGTTGTACCAATGTTAATGTTTCTATCAACGTCTGATGTACCAAGTCTGATAGTTTGGTCAGCGGTTTGTGTGTCAAAGCTGACTCCTCCAGAAGCACTTGTAAGTGTAACGTTGGAACCCCCACCAGCAGTTAAGGAGACCGCTCCAGAGGTAGTAGTCATTGAAATTGTTCCGGAATCTCCAACGTTAACATCCAATCCAGCAGAGTTTAATCCGTTGGAGTTGCTGGTATCAATCTGAACATAGGCACTATTCAACAAAATAGCTCCTGTTGTATTGGTTGTCGCGTCGTAGGCATCCAAAGTAATACCTGATCCAAGTGCTCCATCCGCATCCAAATAAATAGCGTCATCGGAAGTATCAACCGATCGCAGAATCAGGCTCGAAGACGTGCCGCCAGCAGTCGTGCTCAGTACAAGAGCACCAACCGAAGTCGTAAAGTTTGAAGCCGCTCCGCCATCGATGGTGACACCGCCAGTCCCACCGTTTATGTCGACAAGGAGCGCGTTGATTTCTGATTCTGTTGACACGGCGTTACCAATCGTAATCGTCTTAGCTGCAGCACCAGTACCCAAATTCACGAGTCCGGTTGAACCTGAATCAATGGTGACCGCCCCTGTTGTTCCAGCGGTAACATTGAAATCCGCTCCCGCAGCAGATGTAAGGGCCGCAGTTCCAACGAAATCAAGAGAGTTGATATCAAGCACGGATCCCTCAACGGTGATCGATCCCGCATTCCCACTATCATCGATGACGATCGCTCCTGTTCCAGCTGTGATATCAAACTCTGCAGCATTCACCCCAAATCCTCCTGATCCAGTATTAACTTGAACCGAGGAAGTTCCTGTCGTATTACCCACCGTAATGTCCTGGGCAACCGCGTTCGTTCCAATGTTGATGTCATCTTGAGAAGACAACGCGATGTCGCCTGTACCCGCGTTCAACACCAAGCCGGTCGTGGTGGTCACGTTACCCAACGTAACCGTCTTGGCGACCGCACCGGTTCCGATGTTCACGGCTGTAGCCGCCGAGTTGTCCAGCGTCAAGGTCGCGACGTTCATATAACCCTCAAGCGTGTCCCACGCTGCGGTCGTCGAGTTGTAGTACTTGAGCTTGTCCTCGTCGGTGTCGTAGTACATGCGTCCCTCAAAACCAGTTGGGTCAGCGCTTAAGCGTTCAATCGCTTGGCTCACGATCGCGTATGGAGTCTTGGTGACCTTCACGCGAGGCGAAAGAGTCTCCGCACTTCCAACAACGTTTGCTGAATGGACAAGAAGTTCCAGCCAAAGATTTTCATTAAAATTCGCGACCGACGCACCAAGCGGAACTTCAACAGTAAAATATCCGTTTGTCACCGTGATGGCTGTTTCGGTTCCGTTAGCAGCCCCACTTCCATCGGCGTCGGCGAAAGCCTGAATTGGAGAGTCGGCAATGCCATCGGTCGTGATGTGGTCCTTCAGGTTCACCCAGAAATAGTAGGTTCCTGAAAGAGCCGTACCAGAAGAGTTAAAGAGTCGTCCGTTGTAACCAATGGATCCCGGAACCCCATCGGTTCCTGCGGTTTGCGCATTGGCCGTCAACGGGACTGCGAGCAGGGCGGTGGCGAGGGTGTAGAACACCACAGCGGCCGCGACCATGCTGTGCAAAATGAGTTTGGCGGTTCTCATACGTGACAAGCGTTATTTAGAAAGTTTTTTTAGATGAAGTCAGATTGACTGCAGTGATTCTGGCAACGAAACGATGAACACCTCAAATGCAAGGCATATGGGTCATGCCTTGTCATTTCGTTACCAAATCACTTGAGTCTGCCTGACTCCATGAAGTTACGATTAACGTTTTCGCTTACGCGACACGTAAATTATACCAATTAACGCGGCGACTCCCAAGACCACAGTTATCAACAACGTCCTCCTGCTCGAGATTTCCGTCACCGCTGACTGCAGTGACGTGGTAATCGCCTGTACTTCTCCACTCTGTTCATAGCCTTCCGGGCGGCTCAGGTCTGTTCCTTGTGGGTACACACGCACAGACACACCGCTGTAGATCACATTCCCAGCGCGATCGAATGCCGCGACTCGGAAGAAGTAGGTTCCTTCTGGAAGATCCTCCATTTCAAGCGGACTGGTCTGTACCTGGAACTCGCTGTCGTTGATCGACACCTGATACTGCAACACTCCCGAGGTTTCGTCCGTTGTCGCAAAGGTGAACCATGCGGATTCGCCCATCAAGATTTTGTTGTCTTGAACCGTGAGCTCAATGGCGTTTGGTGCGGTGATATCAACTCCCACGCTTCGCTGTGCAATCGGTGTCTCTTTGCCGTCTTCATGAACACCCTTGAGGCGGAAGTAGTAGAGACCATCCTCTGGTGCCTCGAGCGAAAGTTCTGTGGTCGATCCTTCTAGGTAGATGCTGGGCCCTGTGTCTGATTCGGGTCCAAAGCTGTAGTAATAGGCCGCGATCGGAGTGTCTCCTTCCAGTTCCGTCCATGCGAGATCCACGCTTCGGTTCGAGTACCATGCTGACTGGTCTGGATGCGTGCCGCTTTCGATGGCCAGCAGAGCCACTCCCGGTTGCGCTTCCGGCGCCTGTGCGACCTGGACTTCTGCGGATCCCAGCTCAGAGGTATTGATCTTCTCCTCGCCATTCTGGATCGCTCGCGAGTCAGAGGAGATTTGGATATTCCCCTCCCCCTGCGCGATTGCCAGGAACGTCATCGTGATCAAAGGCGTGACAGTTGTCACTGGATCCTCCAGCGTAAACGCCCCCCAAGAAACCTTGCCTGATCCGTTGTCGTAGTAATTGCCAGGAGCCACACGATCGAAGCTCCCCGCAAGACGCACGCTTTGCACGTTCACGATGCTGGGATCGAACGTCACAACCGCGCGAACCGTATCCAGAGACTCCCCGCGTGGATCCACACTGACCGTCACGTCGAAGAGTTCCGCGCGTGCGACCTCATACGTGTCTGCATCCAAACTCATCGTTGCCGCCCCCGCGGCCTGGACGGAAACCCACGGCACGAACACCACGACGGCCAACAAGAAGCTGTGTAGGAACTGTTTCAGCATAAGGAATCAAGAACCTCCTTTAAACAGATGTGCCCCAGCGGGCGACTAACATCGAAAAGTCGTAATCGTCGACACTTGCATCTTCGTTAAAGTCCCCTGCCCGATCACTGCCTCCCCAAAGTCCGACGAACTTGCTTAGGTCGTAATCATTCACCGTGTCGTCCTGATTCACGTCTCCAATCAACCGGCGGTAAATGTCATAGAGGGTCTCGTCTGAAGACTTTGAGCCGTCGATGGCCACCAGCGTGAAGTTGTTGAGCCCGTATGAGAGCGAGACCGACACCTTCCAGGCATCGTCGTCCGTAAACTCCACATCGTCTGACTCATCGTTGACGGTAAGTTCCTCTGTATCTGTATCCATGGTTCCGTACAGAAGGAACGGGGATGTGTAGGTGAACTCGAGGTCTGCAATTTCATCGGAAACTTCAGGATCGTCTGGTGAGCTTGAAGCCGGGGCTCCACCGCCTCCACCACCGCCTCCACCACCTGATGAGGTGCTACAACCACTGGTCACATACGCGCAGGCTGAGCTACAAGAAAGGGTTCCTGTATCAAATCCTTGGCTGGCACAGGTCGCGCTCTGCAGATCCGCACCATCACAGGTTTCGGAAGAGTCGCGGAAACCGTCACCACAGTAGAACTGGAACGCACCACCCACCTGTTCCTGATAGGACGTAGATGTTGGGTTGTCAGAATACGGCTCGATCGCGCCTTGGAGTTGGTAGCTCGTCGAATTCAACATGTCGTCGGTGTTGGCGTAGCCGTCAGCCGCCGGGGCTTGGAAGCCTTGCTCAGGATAAATTTGGTAGCTGGTCGATGAGACCGCGCCCACGCTCATAGGCACCGCCACGACCGCGAGTGCCACGAGCAGGATTGGTAATTTTGTATATTTCATAGTCGTTGCAGGGTGAGCTCCGAGTTAGAACGCGCCTGAGTAGGCGATCGCCGCGATGATATTCCAATCCGAGTCAGAGCTTGGCAGGGCACCGAATACACTCACATAAGTGGTGATCGCGGCAGACTCTGCCTCGAGATCCTGCGTCTGAGGCGTGTATCCATTCACCATGTAATCGACAGCCAGCCAGTCGGCGTCCGAGGATGGAAGATAACCCGTCAACGAACCGAACCATCCGATGGCCTGCTGCTCAAGCGTGAGCTCCACGACTTCCCCTTCAACTCCCATTTCTGGCTCGGCTGCAATTTCCTCTTCTGCTTCAACGCCCATCTCTGGCTCTGCGGCAATCTCGTCCGTCTGCAAAAAGTCCGTGTAGGCGAGCGTGTGGATCACGTTCCACTCCATGGATGTCGCCGGCATCTTGGCGTACTTTGCACCGAAAATGACCAACGAGTCCTGTTCCGCCGCGAGGTCGCGCGGATCGCCCTGGCAACCGCCGTAGGCGATGCAGTGCAGAGCCGACCAATCGTCGCCGCTTGATGGCATGCGTCCATAGAAAGCCCCAAAATACACAAGCCCCTGCGCCTCAAGACTCAATTCCGTTTCTTCTTCTACTCCCATCTCCGGTTCTGCGGCGATCTCCTCTTCAACGCCCATCTCGGGTTCCGCCGCCACTTCCTCTGTCTGCTCTTCAACGACGGCCTCTTCTTGTGCCTCTTCACCCGTATCAAGGAAATCTGTGTAGGCAAGCGTGTCGATCACATTCCATTCCATGTCAGTTGATGGCATGGTTGCGTACTTGGCGCCGAAGATCACCAATGCCTCCTGCTCGGAGGCGAGGTCGCGCGGATCGCCCTTGCATCCACCGTAGGCGATACAGTGCAGTGCCGACCAGTCATCACCGCTGGAAGGAAGGCGACCGTAGAACGCACCAAAGTACACAAGCGCCTGTTCCTCCAACGAGCCGGTCGATGTGCTCGTGCCAGAACCGGTCGATGCCGGCACTTCTTCTTCCTCTTCTACCGGAGCTTCAGATTCAACCGTAGCTCCGCTAACGGTGATGGCGGATGAACCAAGAGCGCTGGTGTTAATCTTTTCTTCACCATCCGAAATCAGTTTCGAAGAACTCAACACCGAAATCGTTGTTGAGCCCGACGCGAGCGCGTGAAAGGTGACCGTCGCCAATGTCCCTGAGCTGGTGACCGGCGTACCGAACTTGAATGCCCCGTAGCTGAGATCTCCATTTGTGTTGTCGATCTCATTAGAGGGCGAAAGGTATGGGAACAAGCTCCCGAGGTCAAAAGAAAGGACCTCAAGTTTGCTTGCATCCCAGTCGAGCTCGACACGGGCAGTGTCGAGAGATTCCCCGTTTGGAGTCACCATGACGCTCAAACTAAAATTGTCTCCTGTATCAACACTGGTGTTGGTGGGAGACAACGTTAATGTGGCCGAGCCGGCCGCGAGCGCCATGGATGGACTCACGCTTACGATAGACATCGCAAGAGCGAGGAAGGAGACGGCAATCTTCTTCATAAGAAAAAAGTGGCGGTTAAATGTAAATGGGATTGATGGCGAATGCATCCATCAAAAAAGTTCGATGAAATTATAACACGCACGCATACACGAAACAAAAGCAAGGGTGTGCATAATGTGCGTAATCTTCGAACAAAAATGTCGAAGGTTTTCCCCTCGACGTCTCATGACACAGGCTCGATCATTCTCGACAAACATTGGCTCACATCCGAATCAGCCTACTCTTTGGCAACAAGAGCTTAGACAAAGATAACTATCCACAGGCTATGTATCAGCCACGAAACACGAGCTGAATCGTTTTCAACAGGATAAGCACGTCCAAAATGAATGATCTGTTCTTGATGTAATAAAGATCGTACTCAAATTTTTTCTGAGAATCCAAAACGGATCTCGCGTACCGAAACTTGATCTGCGCCCAACCGGTAAATCCAGGCTTCACGAAATGTCTGATGTGATAGTGCGGAATTTCTTTCTGCAAAATTTCGACGAACTCCGGTCGTTCTGGTCGAGGTCCCACCAAGCTAATGTCCCCCCTCAAGATGTTTAGCATCTGTGGAAGTTCATCTAAATGCGTTCGTCTCAAAAAGGCTCCTACGTTGGTCACGCGAGAATCTTTCTCGTCTGCCCACTTCGCCCCATGGACCTCCGCGTCGCTCTTCATCGTACGAAACTTTTTGATCCAAAAAATCTTTCCATGCCTGCCTACGCGTTGCTGTGAATAGAATATCGCACCTTGGTCTTCCAGCTTGATCGCCAGGGCAAACAGAACCCACAACGGAGAAGTGGCAACCAGGAGCGCACTGGCAACCGCTATATCAAAAATCCGTTTCAAGTGCCTGTAGAGTCCTCTCTCCTTTTCTTGGAGGTTACGGATGAACCATTGTTGATCCACCGTTGAAAGCGGGATCCGTCGAGAGAAAAACTCGTACGCTTGGGACACATCCAAAAATGTCACACTCATCCCAAGGCACTCATAGAGAGATTGAACCTGGATCTGATCATTCATCGCCAGCGAAGGAAGAATGACCACATGCGGATGGTGCCCCTCAATTTGGGACGCGAGGCTTCGCTGAGCGTCAAAGACGATGCTCTCGTAGCCATGGTGTTTATGGAAGTCGATGATGGACCCCAATGGTTCTTGATGTTGCCCAAGTCCATAAAGACCAACCCGCCAAGGCACAAGGCCAGAAATCTTGGAGGAAAACAAGAACCGCCAAGCATAGGCAAGAACACCAAAAATGAGAACATGGATGAGAAGGTTCGTTTTGGGCGTGATCTCCCAGAAAGACAGTGCGTAAAAATACACGATTCCTGTGACAAACAAAGCGACAAGAGCAACACCGAACCGGGAAAGGAACGGGGGGCTTGTGGGAGGTAATGTGAGATCATACAGATCCATCACGTAAAAGACGATAACCCACAGGACGTAGAGGATAGAAAAAGGAAGGACGTGTTGGAAAAAAATTGAAGGTTCAAATTTCTGCCAAAAACCAACAAACAAAGCTAAAAAAAGCGAGCCATATAAAAGCAGAATGTCCCCCAAAAGCAGAGACAATTTTCTAAAAAGAAAACCCATACTTCGACGTTGATCTTATTGCAGTATCTTATCGCGATCTTTACAATAGACAAAGTATGCAGACCCACGACGATCCTCTCTTGAAAGCATCTCGACTGTTCTTGTTCGCTCTCTTGCTCATCCCAGTCTTGTACTGGAGCAAACTCCTATTCCTCCACACAACACCCAAAACGTATGCCTTGTACGCATTAAGCGAACTGTCTCTCGTGTGTTTCTTGTGGTTTAAATCTCGCACGTCTCTTGTGCGGGCTCCTCTCTCCCCTATCGGAAAACTTGTCCTGCTTTACCTGAGCGTCCTCATTCTCACCTCCCTCACTGGAGTGAATCCCGCTTATAGCTTTTGGGGGAGCCTGGATCGCATGGGCGGTGTCCTTACGTGGTTGCATCTTGTTTTGGTCTTTTTTCTGGCCGTAAACATCCTGCGTTCCCAGAGCGATTGGGTACAGTTTTTTTCCTTCTCGACTCTCGTTGCCCTGGCCGTTGCTCTCGTCCATCTCTTTTCACTTGGAGGAGATTCCTTGATCCCCGAAGCACATGGTGGATCCACATTTGGGAACTCTTCCTTCCTTGCCGTGTACCTTCTCTTCCATTTCTTTTTTGCGCTCTATGTCGCGGGCGAACAGATCAAAACGAGTCGCCGGCTTGTGTGGATCATGTTTGCCGCTTTCTTTTTCTTTACGTTAAGGACTATCAGTGCGGTCGCTGTACAATACAGCTTACTGGGCGGTATCATTTTGCTTGTGTCTCTTCTCCTGATCTTGACGGCTCAAAGGTGGAAGCGAATAATTGGGTGGTTTGTATTGGGAGCCCTCATTGTATCTTTCTTGGCAACGAGCACGTTAATCTTCGTGCCAGACAGTTTCCTCCACCGCACCTTCATCGACCTCTCTTCAGGATCCCGATTCGCCTTGTGGGACATGGCTTGGAAAGGCATCCGGGAACGACCCGTGCTCGGTTGGGGTCTAGAAAATTTTGGCACCGTCTCACTTAAATACTACGACGCTTGCTTGGGATCTCAGGCGTGTGGATTTGAAATGTGGTTCGACCGCGCACACAACAAGGTGTTGGACGTGTGGATTGAATCGGGGGTCGTGGGCCTCTCCATTTACCTGAGTCTCTTTGTGGCCACGCTCTACGCACTTAACACGGCAAGAAAAAATCGCCGCATCACGCCTTTCACGTTCGTTGTGTTCGTCTCGGCTCTCGCGACCTATTTCGTCCAAAACCTCACTGTCTTGGACACAAACACAAGCCTCTTATTTTGGACTCTGATTCTCGCATTTGGAAGCACCCTTAACAGACCCCCGACCGAAAAACGAACTCCTTTGTCCGCCCTCGTCCCATCTTTCGCAACGATTTTCCTTCCATTCCTCCTCTTCTTCTTTGTCATCCAACCCGTTCGCGGTAATCTGGCCTTTGCACAAACCCTCAATGCCACGTCGCTCCAAGAGAGGGTTGAAGCTTACGAGCGAGCGACAACTCTCTCTCCTCTTGGGAGAGACATGCGCCGGGCATGGCTCTCAGCCCAGACGGAGCGTGTGTTCTGGAACATCGCTCCTGAGCGACTCAAGGATATTGAGTCGGCGGCACGAATAGAATTAGGAATGGCACAAGCAGGTCTGAAAGAAAGCCTCACTCACAAAAGCCAAGAGCTACGCGCCCACATCGCCCTGGGCATCATGGAGCAAACGGAAGGCCATTTCTTCAATCCAGCCGGATTTGAAAAAGCAGAGGCCGTTTTGCTTGAAGCCATCGACCTCTACCCACTGATCCCGCAACCTAAATGGACGCTCGCGGGTGTGTATCTTGATATGGGGAGAGCTGATGAGGCTCTCGCTCTCACGCAGGATGTGCTTTCTGCATCCCCATTCTCCCCCCAGGCTTATAACTACCAACTCCTCGTACTCAAATGGATGGATGACGAGGCCGCGTTTGAGGATCTCGCCAAAAAAGCGCTCCTCGCCGTTCCTGCCTTGAAAGCAGACATCGATGAACTGAGGACAGCAGACATTTCCACACAGTCCCAGGAACTCCTGACACTGTTCCACCGTTAATAGAGTTCAAATAAAAGCTGATCCCGTTTGCGTGCAAGATCCGCCTCGTAAATGAGACGGATTTCTGCTTCCGACTCAGGAGAAAGAGCCATGGCCTCCTGGACATAGCGCATAAACAACTCTTGATTTTGCGAAAACTTTACGGCAATGAGCCGCTGAATATGGGACTCTACGACTGCGGGGTCCAGGTCAAACGCCGCTTGGGTTATGGCTATGGCTTGCTCCATCTTCCCCTGTTCAAGGTACACGGAGGCCAGCGCCCATCGTGGCTGTGGGTGGTTGGGGTAGCGATCGATGGCTTCCTGCAGGACGTTCTCTGCCGCTTGGAAAGCGTCCTCGTCAAAAAACTTTCCGCTGGTGTGGAGAACAAATCCCAACTGAGTTTGCACGGATAAAGACAGTGAATGCGTTTGCTCAAACGCCAAAAGTCGATCGTACAAAAGAACCGTCTCCTCACCCGCCTCATCCGTCATCGCCTCACCCTTAATGGACTCAATCCAGAGTTTCCCAGCGCTTTGTCTGGCCATGAACGCAAGACGATCCTCTATCCCAACCTTGGAGAGTCCTGTCGCACGGTCAAGCGCCGCCAAGCGTTCTGTGTCACTATCCGCTTCAAACCACTGCGCCACAGAGAGGTTTGCGCGCAAGGGCTGGATTACGTTTACGAAAAAAACCACAAGGACAAAAATGGTTACACACACAGGCACAGCCATCGGCATGAATCGTCGTTTTTTTCCTGCCAAGACGGCCGTGCTTCCCGTCTGGTCTGTGAACAAAAGTAAAAATACCAAAAACAGCAACGTCAGTGGAACATCCAACGCCACAAGATCTTGGACAACATATGCCGCCAGAGCGCCCGTCACGACCATGGGGATCAACGCGTCACGAGGCTCCCAATTCCGCCGCCAGAGGCTCCAAATGGCCGCAACAAAAATGGCGAGGTATCCCAAAAGACCAACCACGCCGGTCTCGACCAAGACGTCGAGTACCTTGTTATGCGCCCGATCAAACAAATTCTGTGCCCCACAGGCGAACGAACCAAAACAGGGGTTGTAATACTGGGTAAACACCGACCCGAAATTCTCTGAACCCCAACCAAGCAACGGACGATCCTCTATCCCCTTCCCGGCGATCTCCCAAAGGGTAAAGCGGGAACCGGACGAATGTTCTATCAACCATTGTCGGACGGCGGAGGAAGGTTGGAATAACCCAAGAAGCCCGACGAAAAATGCCAACACAAGCACGGCAATGATCGATATACCCACAACACGAGCCGCCTTTCCTCGCCGTACTCCCATAAGAGCCACAATGAGAACCAGCCCCCCAACCGAGGAGAGAATCACCGCTTGCGCTTCGCTTGTGTAAATCGCCATGGCGAAAACAATGGCGACAAAAATGGCATAGGCTCGCCATATTCCGGACGCGCGGACGAGAATGAGCAAAGAAAAAGCTAATTGGAACAGAATGTACACCGCAAAGAAAGTCGAGTTGCCAATGGTGGCGCTACGGTTGACGAGCCACACACCATCAAATCCCGCGAAGGAAAGAAGATGGAATACAGAAACGAAAAATCCCACGAAGGTTGAGCAAAAGAACAACCTGCGCCAATCTTCTGATGTGCGAAGAATCCCACTGCCCACAACAAACAGTGCCGAGAGATGAAACCAAAAGACAACGCCCGTGAGACGGTCAAAGCTCGACCAGAAGCTGAGCGTTGGATCCACCCCAAAGGCCGACGCAAGCACAAGGATAGCCACGAATACGAGGAAGGCTTTCCCGACCAGGCCGAGCCTTGGTCTTACCTGCGGATCTTTATAGGCCGCCCAAATAAAACACAGCACCATCACCTCCACGACCCCCATGACAAAAAAGGCTTCTGTTGTCGTGAACTCATAATACAACCCCTTCCAAACCAAGAGCGGGGTTAGGGTAAGTGAGTATAAAAGCCATTGGCAGATGCGACGGGGCATGAACGTCAATCTAAATAGAACTGAAGCAATATGTATGTAAGCTCGCTGGGCGTTGCGATTGTGAATGTAACCTTATCAAGATAGGCCTCGAGCAATGTTTGGTTTCGTTGTGTTGTCTCGTGGTCTGGAGCAAGCGCAATTGCCTCTTTGGCGATCTCGATAGCCCCCGTTTGATCCCCTTGCTCTAAACGAAGGGCGACGCCTACCCAAAGAAAAATCGTTTGGTTTGGGTTGCGGGCTCGAGCCTCATCCAAGACAAGCCCTGCCTGCACAAATGCGTCTTGATCGTACAGGCGACCTTGCACCTGGAGGAGTTTAAGCAGGTAGAGGTACCCCCGTAGGTCATCGGGCGAACGCGATAGTGTATCGCCAAGGGTGTCTTTGGCAAGAGCGATTTCCTCCACGAAGTACGGCTTGAGCTTTGCCACGACGTCCGCTTGGGCAACAGGGTCATATCCCCACAAGAGGTTTGCTGTCTGAAGCGCAAGAAAGTTGCGGCGGACATCCCTGCCCAACGGCGAAACAGTCACAGCCGTTTGGTAGGCGCCAAAGCGCACAATTGAATTGAGACTCGTCGCGGCAACTTTCACGTTCATGACACCGCGCAGAGGTTCAACCACAAAGAAAAACAGGCATACGGGCAAGAGGATCGTGACAAGCGCCGGAGCAACAATGTTGATCCTCGTATCAGACACAGGCTCATGTGTGTGGCTGGCGACGAACGCGTATACGAAGACGAAAAAGAGAAGCGAGACGACCGTATCAAAGGTAGTCAGATTCTGGACGAAATAGGCGGCCAATACGCTCACGACAAGTGCGGCGGCACGGATGGATATCGCATTGCGTCTAAATACCTGCCAAAGATAAGAGAACATCCCGACCCACAACGCCGCATAGGCAACGAGCCCAACCAACCCAACGGTCACAAGGATATCCAGAAAGACGTTATGGGCGCGGTCAAAGAGAATGTTCCCCCCGCAGTACTCTCCACCAAAACAAGGGGCAAAATGGGAGAGGAACGCGAAACGAAAATTCTCTGGACCCCAACCAAGAATGGGATGCTCCAAAAACGATCCCCAAGCGATCTTGGCAACCACGAACCGAGAACCGGAACTGTGCTCCAAAATCCACGCGTGCACCGCATTCCCGTCATGAATCGCAAGCCAAGCCGCACTCACAAAGGCGGCACCAAGGAAAAAAATCACGGCAAGTCCCAAGGATCGCCGATGCTTGTCTTTAGACGCGCACAGCAAAAGCGAAGCAAACAACAACAAACCTCCCAATGCACCGATGGAAGCGGCGGCGGCATCGCTAGAAAATAACGTGTACAAGAAGACGGCAACGGCGACCATTCCCAACATCCGTGCCCGGGCGGCGACACACAGGGTCAAGAAGGCAGCAAAAAAAAGCGAGAACAAGAGATACGTCCCCAGGAAACCTGAATTCCCCAACGTTGAACCGCTATTAAACCCGATAACAGAAGTCTCAGGGGCAAAAGAAGTCAGATGCAAGACGGAGACACTCAGGCCAATGACGGTCGCAACAACCGCGATGTTGGTCCACGCCTGCGGTGTCTTCGCAACAGTGAGGAGACTCACGAGTACCAGACCCAGGTGAATCCAAACAAGGACGCTCGTGTTCGTCTCCAAACTGCCCCAAAAACTATTGAGCGGATACACCCCAAGCACGGCAGAGAGAGCGAGAACGACAAGAAAGATAAAAAAGAGGACAAGCGGAAGCGATGTTCTTGGCGGCGACGATGGTTTGACCCTCCACAACCACACACACAACACGAACGTCACCTCAGAAACAAAAAAAAACCACAACAACTTGGGAGCCATCGCGGGAAACAGGAAGCTATTGGAAAACAACAACGGGGTAGCCAACAGCGCAGAAATCCCCCAATGAGCGAACCGTTCCAAAAGATGTGATGTGTGTTTCATACCGTGCAACGCTTCCATTGTGATTCATCTGAGAATATGTGTAAAATATGCCCACTATGCTCCAACCACATGACAATGGGTCTATTCTCGTGACGGGAGGCGCGGGATTCATCGGCTCGGCGGTGGCCAAACGGCTCGGTGAGCTTGGGAACGAGCTTGTGATCGTCGATAATTTCAACCCTTATTACGACCCAACGCTTAAGGAAGCACGCGTTCAGACACTCCTCGCGAACATCCCCCACACCCTGTACCGCGTCGATATTGCCGACCACGCCGCGATGCGGGACATTTTTGAGAAACATGACATCGACAAAATCTGTCACCTGGGTGCGCAAGCGGGTGTGCGTTATGCGGCCCAAGCTCCCTTTGTCTACGAGCAAAGTAACCTACGCGGTACGCTCTCAATACTCGAACTCGCCCGCGAGTTTCACGTGAGCAGAATCGTCATGGCCTCAAGCTCCTCCGTCTACGGCGATGCCCGACAGTACCCAGTCAAAGAAACGGACGCGACCGATGCACCCATCTCGCTCTACGCCGCGACAAAAAAATCTTGCGAGCTGATGGCACATAGCTATCATCATCTCTACGGCCTCTCCATCACCTGTTTGCGGTTCTTCACGGTGTACGGGCCATGGGGCCGGCCGGACATGGCGTTTTTTTCTTTTACGAAGGCGGCACTCGACGGCACACCTATTCGCATCTTTGGCCAAGGAGAAATGGCGCGCGACTTCACTTACATCGACGATATCGTTGACGGTATTGTCCACGCGCTTGAAACACCTTCTGCATGGGAGATTCTCAATCTTGGACGTGGCAAGGCCGAGCCACTGATGCACATGATCGAGCTTGTGGAACAAGCCACTGGAAAAACAATCGAGAAGACATTTATAGAAATGCAACCTGGCGACGTGCGACAGACCTGGGCCGACATCTCTCGCGCGAAGACGACTCTAAGCTGGGAACCGCGCGTAAACCTCGATGAAGGTATTCCGAAATTCGTGGAATGGTATCGAGGCTACTATGGCGTTTAGTCCAGACAAACGCATCGCCGTCTTTTTCACGCATGGCGTTTCTCTCGAACTTTGGGAGAAGCGCGGAATGTTTTCGCGCGAAGTACAGTTCTACCAAGAACTCGCTCGTGAGGTCGGTGAGGTGTGGTTGTTTACCTACGGCGAACACGACGAGCAATATCTCAACCGCCTTGGGCCCAACATCCGTCTATTCCAAAAAAACTGTAAATGTCCACCAAGCCATTACGCACTCATGCTTCCGTTCGTCTACCGCAAACAGCTCAAGCAAGTCGACGCAATACGGATCCACCAGGTTGCTGGCGCGATTCCAGCGCTCCTCGCGCACTGGCTCTATCGCAAACCACTCATCGTGCGCGCAGGGTTCCAATGGTATCGCTTTGCCAAGCGTCAGGGAGCGTCGCGATTAAAACGGGCCGCGATCTCGATGATCGAACGCCTTGCCTACCGATCCGCAGGCGCCATCATCCACACGACACAAGCAGATGCAGACTTCGTCGCAACCCGCTACCACATTCCGCGAGGAAAAATTCATGTCATTCCCAACTGGGTCGACACGGAATTGTTTCGACTCATGACGGTCGAGAAACAACCCAGAACGGTCTGCTACGTCGGACGGCTCGAGAAGCAAAAAAATCTTGATACACTCGTAGAAGCGATGCAAGGCTTGAACGCGAGGCTCATCGTATACGGCGAAGGCTCTCTGCAACACACACTCGAGGAACAAGCGCGTGCCCTGGGTGTCGATGTGAAGTTCCGCGGCCGTGTGGCCAACGAGGAACTGCCCGCCGCGCTCAATGCTTGCGAGATCTTCGTGCTTCCATCTCTCTACGAAGGAAATCCGAAAGTGCTTCTCGAGGCTATGGCCTGCGGATTGCCGGTCGTGGGCACGAACGTCGAAGGAATCAATACGCTCATCAAAGACAAGGAGACGGGGCTCCTGTGCGAGACAACTGCAAACTCGCTACAAGAAACACTGAAACGACTGCTCAACAATCACGAACTCCAGAATCGAATTGGAGAACAGGCGCGTAAACAGATTCTGTCCACCGCCTCGCTCGACCAAGCCATTCAAAACGAACTCTCCTTCTACTCATGATCGCCTACGACGCCACCAACAAACGACTTGCCATGTTCACACGTGAAGCCACGCCGGAATTTTGGGATGAACAATGGAGCAAAGAAAAACTCCTCAAAGACATTACGTCTGGCAACACGTATCACTTTCTCAAACGTGTGACGATGAAGTATGTTCCAGCTGGTGGGGGCATCTTGGAAGGCGGATGTGGAACTGGACAAGTCGTGTATGCGATGGACACGTGGGGTTACGAGGCACATGGCATCGACTACGCCACAAGGACGATCGAGACCGTGAAAGAACTCATTCCCGAGCTACGCGTACAGGTCGGCGACGTCCGCCAGCTTCCCTTCACAGACAGCACCTTCGATGGTTACTGGTCGCTAGGGGTCATCGAACATTTCTGGGATGGTTTCGATCCTATTACCAAAGAAGCCGCGCGCGTCCTCAAGCCTGGAGGTTTCCTCTTTCTCACCTTCCCGTGGATGTCGCCTCTGCGTCGGCTCAAAGCACATCTCGGACGCTACGCAAACATCGACGTCCAGCACCCAGACACGTTCTATGAATTCATGCTCGATGAGCAATCCGTCATCAAGGAACTCGAATCTCAAGGCTTCACGTGTGTCGAGAAATACCCGTATGACGCCCTCAAAGGCGTGAAGGACGAAATCGCTTTCCTGTCTCCGGTCCTTCAACGGCTTTACAAGAGCCGATTCATACTCGCACGCGCAGCGCGCTACCTACTCACTCTTCTCTTGGCTCGCCTGACCGGCCACATGATTCTGCTCGTATGCAAAAAATCCTCGTCCGCCTCGCGTTAAAACTCCACACCCTCTCTTACAAACTCGCGAGCCGGTTTGCGATTGGTGCCGAAGGAGGACTTCATCCCAAACATCGGCTGATGAATTACCACCAGTTTTTCCTCGACCATATCCGCCCGACTGACCGCGTGCTCGACATCGGTTGTGGGAATGGAGCACTCGCGTATGATCTCGCAGGGAAAACCGCGCACGTCACAGGAATCGATCTTAACAAAAAGAACAAACAGGCTTGGGAAACTCGATTCGCTCGCGGGAACCTTCTGTACCTGGTGGCAGACGCGACGACATTCTCACCAGAAGAACGTTTCGACGTCGTCGTGCTGTCCAATGTCCTGGAGCATATCGAGCATCGCGTCGAGTTTTTGAAACGCGTCAAACACCTCGCTCCTCTCTTTCTCATCCGTGTCCCCATGCTCGACCGTGACTGGATCACGCTGTACAAAAAGGAACTCGGACTCGAATATCGACTCGACACCACGCACGAAACCGAGTACACACTCGAAAACTTCACCAAGGAACTCCACGACGCCGGACTCTTCATTCGCTCACACTCCATCCAGTTCGGCGAGATCTGGGCGGTCGTGTCTCAACCACACGACTTATGACAGTTCTTACACAGTACATCACAAGAAACGTCAACCGATGGCTTAGAAGCATTCCCAACCTCTGGAAACAAGAAGACATCCAAATCATCACCGACGGTTACGATTGGGTAGTGAGTGAAATTTCGAAAAGTCTCTCGTCTGAAATTGCCAGGAAGGGTCTTGCTCGTGTTTCTGCAAACCCATTTTTTCATTTCTCGCGAAACAAGCTCCTCCATTTCAACTCGGTTCCTGTCCCCCGCCGTTACAAAACCAATCGCGTCCTCGCGACGTGGTACCACGTGAATCAAGATGATCCACGCCTCACACAGATGCAGGAAGTCGCTTCACGAATCGACCTCTTGCACACCACGGCACAGAAGACCAAACAAACGCTGATCCAACATGGATTCCCCGAAGACAAAATTCGTGTGGTCCCCATGGGAATCGATCTCAACATCTTTTCGTCATCCTCACCTGAAACAAAAAAACGGACACGAGAATCACTTGGGATCCCGACGGAGGCGTTCGTCATCGGATCATTTCAAAAAGATGGGGACGGCTGGGGGGAAGGGATGAACCCCAAGCTGATCAAGGGGCCGGATGTGTTTTGTGATGTCATCGAGCGCCTTGCCAAAGATCTACCTGTCCATGTTCTCTTAAGCGGACCGTCCCGTGGATACGTGAAGGCCCGCCTCACCAAGGCTAACGTTCCCTTCACGCATCGTTTTCTCAATGCCTATCAAGAAGTAAACACGCTCTACCAGGCGTTAGATGTCTACCTGATTTCCTCGCGAACGGAGGGTGTCCCGCTCGCCTTACTCGAAAGCTGGGCAACCGGTACACCCCTTGTCAGTACGCGTGTGGGAATGGTCGCAGATGTCGCCAAAGACGACAAAACGGCGCTTCTTGCCGATATTGAAGATCGTGATAAGCTGACTTTCGCTATCAGACGCCTCTTTGAAAATCCAACTCTACGACAGAATCTGATCACGCAGGGCTTGGAGGAGGTCAAGCCGTATGGATGGGAGGTTCTGATCGACCGTTACTGGAGTGAACTTTACAAACCTCTCCTATGAAAAAAGCACTCATCACGGGAATCACCGGCCAAGACGGTTTTTTTCTTTCACGTTGGCTCCTAGACCTCGGGTACGAGGTGCATGGCTTTGTTCGACGCAACAGTGCCGCCTCTCTGGGAAATCTCCATGCCCTGCGTGAAGACGAACTTAAACGGATCACGATCCAATGGGGTGACGTGACAGATCACACGATCGTGGACTCGGTCGTCCGTGAGGGACAATACGACGAGATCTACCATCTCGCGGCGCAGAGTTTCGTAGGCGCGAGTTTCACCAATCCAAGTCTCACCTACAAAACCAACATCGAGGGGACGTTGAACTTCGTCAACGCGATCAAGGAATACTCAAAACATTCTCGATTCTATTTCGCCGCAACCTCTGAGCTCTACGGGAAAGTCCAGCAGACTCCGCAAAATGAGTTGACACCGTTTTACCCGCGCAGTCCCTATGGCGTTTCCAAACTTGCAGGATTCTGGACGGTAAAAAATTACCGCGAGGCCTATCACCTCTTCATGAGCAACGGCATCCTCTTCAATCACGAGTCTGAGCATCGCGGCAAAGAATTCGTGACAAGGAAAATTGCCATGGCGGTTGCTCGGATCGGCAAAGGTGGAACAAAACCGCTCCTCATCGGGAACATGGATGCCAAACGAGATTGGGGGTACGCGGGAGACTGTGCCAAGGGTATGTGGATGATCCTCCAACATACGTTCGCAGATGACTTTGTCCTGGCCACGGGAGAAAACCACAGCGTCCGTGAGTTCATCGTGGAAGCATTCAGAGTTGTGGGGATGGACATCACCTGGCAGGGCGAAGGAACCGACGAAGTTGGTCTCAATCTCTCCACGGGAAAAACCCTCGTGGCCATCGACCCCCAATATTTCAGACCGGCGGAAGTCGATACGATTTTAGGCGACGCCACAAAGGCCAAAACACTTCTAGGATGGCGTCCATCTGTCGCTTTCCCAGAACTCGTAAAAAGGATGGTCGAAGCGGAGCTCCATCGGGTATCATAGGGACGCGTGACCACATATGAAAATCGCGATCGGGATGAATCTTCAAGAGGGAGCTTTTGGTGGAGGAAACCAGTTCGGTAAACTCCTCACACAGCATCTGCGCCAGCATGGCCATGAGGTTTTTTTTGACCTTCGCGAACCGGATCTTGACCTGGTGCTTATGACCGACCCGCGGACATCCTTGCGTTCAGTCGCGTTCGGTCCGCTCCAGATCATGCGTTACGTCCAACACACAAACCCTTCTGTCCTGCTTGTCCATCGAATCAATGAGTGTGACGAACGCAAAGACACCAAAACGCTCAACCAATTTCTCTCCACCGCCAATGACATCATGGATCATACGGTTTTCATCTCGTCTTGGTTGGAGCAACTCCATCGAGAGCAAAACCCGTTTACAAAAAACTCTTCTGTCATTTTGAACGGAGCGGATCGTTCCGTTTTTTCCTATCAAAGACATCATCTTCCCACCGACCAAAAAATCCGACTCGTCACTCACCACTGGAGTGGAAACTGGAAAAAAGGATGGGATGTCTACATGCATCTGGATCACCTCCTAGCCACCACCGAATTGGGTAACCGTCTCACGTTCTCGTATATTGGGAACGTCCCCGCGCAGGCCGCCTTACAAGCTATCCAGGTCATCACCCCGAAATCTGGGAGTGAATTGGCGAGAGAACTCCATCGACACGACCTCTACATCACAGCTTCTCTCAACGAACCAGCGGGGATGCACCATATCGAAGCCGCCCTGTGCGGATTGCCCCTGCTCTACCGCATGAGCGGAGCACTGCCTGAATACTGCCAAGGATACGGCGTCCCATTTCAAGACGTCTCTGACGTTGAGCGCTCACTTGAGACGCTCATCACCCGATATGATCAGTTCGCCGACAAACTCGGCGCCTATCCAAACGATGCGCCATCCATGTGCGGAGCCTATCTGCGTCTTTTTGAAACCCTTCTGGCACAAAAAAAACCCATCCTCGCCGCGCGGCCAAGTGACCGGTTCACGACGTTTCACCGTTTTCAAAAAGCCCTTTCTCTCACGATGCTCAAACTCCGCGACCGCGTATGACACAACTCGCTCCCAACTATTCCTCCATGGCCTACCTCACCAAACAACGGTGGAACTCCTATTGGTATCAACTCCATGAAGTGACAAGCCTCCCGCGAGTCAAAACGATTCTGGAAGTCGGCGTCGGAAATACGATCGTCACATCCGTCTTGCGACAAATGGGTTACGATGTCAAAACCGTAGACATGGATCCTCAGACACACCCAGACTACGTCGCCGACGTCCGCTCCCTCCTGGGCATCGTGCGCGCACCCGTCGACGTCATCCTGTGCTGTCAGACACTCGAACACATTCCCTACGAAGACGTCCCGCAGGTTCTCCGAGACTTTCACAAGCTCTCCAATGAGCACCTGATTGTCACGCTTCCTTACTCCACCTTGGGAACATACAAGCCCCGCCTCCTCATAAAAATCTTCCCGTTCATCAAGGAGTTTCGATGGATCGGCTGTTTTACCCTGTTCCCCAAGCGCCATCCTGATTCACGTCCGGGCGGTCACTTCTGGGAGATTGGAAAACGCGGCTACCGACTCAAAGATGTTCTTGCTCTTTTCCCCGCCCAGGGCTGGGAGATCACCAAACACTATCCTCTCTTTGAGAACCCCTTCCATTACATGATTGTGTGTAAGAAACGGGTATGAAATTGTTCTACCTTTTTCCAGATCCCACGTCCCGCACCTCGATCGCACAACCTGGTCACCGCTATGGAGGACAGGCTTCACTCTGGTATGGCATGGACCAGGCGAATCGCTTTGGACATACAGTCGATGCGGATCTGTATCATCGATCAAAACGGACGAGGATCGAGAACGTTATTGATAGATTGATCAATAACATTTGGTCTGCCATGGGAGGTTCTGGAGGAAATTGGTTTCACATTCTTGCGCTCCGAAAGCCTCTCGCACGCGCCGACTTGATCATCTCAACCGCTGACCGCGTAGGAATCCCCCTCGTTCTTCTTATGGCCGTCGGTCTTGTTCCATCGCGACCAATTCTCTACATGAGCATCGGCCTCCCAGAACGCTGGGACAAAATGCGTGCTCCCATGCGTCGCCTATACCGATGGGCCTTCCAAAAAACAGTTTCCCACATCGTGTGCTACGGCTACGAAGAGTCACAACGGCTCCAAGACATTCTCGCCAACGATTCACTCAAGGTCCACTTTCTCCCGTTTGGTGTCGACACGAGCCTGTTTCAACCACGTCCTACTTCCTCGCAAGGACCCATCACCTCCATCGGTGCTGATCCGCATCGAGATTTTGATTTACTTGTTGAAGTGGCTCAGCGACGGAGCGAACCGTTCCTTATCATCACGAGCGCCGCGCACGCGCAGAAGCTCCGTGACCGTTGGAGCGAACTCCCTCCAAACATAACCCTCAAGACAGACGTACCATTCGCAGACATCCCTTCCTTCATCGCCAATGCACGCGCCATCGTATTACCTCTTCACAACAATTCTTACTCCGGGGCCACAACAACCCTGCTACAATGTATGGCAATGGAGAAGCCGGTCGTTGTGACTCGGACCGGTGCGATCAAACACGGCTATTTCCTCACAGACCAAGACAATGTTCTGTTTATCCCCCCAGAAGATCCGGACGCCCTGACACATGCCATCGACAGAATTGTCGGCTCCCCTGATGAAGCTCAAACCATGGCTCGTCGAGGTCATGAAACGATCCTGGCTCATCTGACATGGGATCACTATCTTGAGCGACTCTTTTCTCTCATGGAAACGACACCTCTTCGCTGATATGGATTGGCTCAACGATATACAGCCGCGCGCGCGGGAGTTTCTCTCCCGTCTCCAGGATCCAGCTACTCCTGACTATTTTTCTTATTCGCTCACAGGTGACATTTTCTCTGAACACACCCGCCAAAATCTTGCGGGCAGTATTTTTGCGCTCAAGCTGTTTCATTTGCTCGGCGTAACGAACCCAGATCTCATCGCGGACACCACGCAACGAGTCCTTTCATTCCAATCGTCAGACGGGACATTTGCCGATCCGTTCGTCTTGCGCAAACGACGCATCCGCACATTCCTTGGCACGCTCAAACGCGGCCAGCTTCCACGCTCCATCGACGAAGACTATATCCGCGCTGAAACTCGCCAAGCGTACGCCGCGCTCTGGATTCACGATCGCCTTCCCGATTTCATTCCCCTGTCCGTCACAACAGATTCACATGAGCTGACGTCGTACCTCTCAAGCCTCGACTGGACCAATCCTTGGAGCGCTGGATCACATCTGAGTCACCAGCTCTTCTTTCTTACTCTATTGCGTAATACTGGAACCATCGACGAGACCACTTACACGCAAGCCGTACAGACGATCCAAACCTTCCTGACGGGAATTCAACAAACAAACGGATCGTGGTACACCGGAAGTCCCAGCGCCAGACAGCGCGTGAACGGGGCGATGAAAGTGTTGTCTGGTTTGACCCTTATCGGTGCACAAGCACCAGATTCCAAGGCACTCATCGATCTGTGCCTCACCAATCCCGCACAAGCGCAACATGATGCCTGTGATCAGATCAATCAAATTCTCGTGCTGCGATACGCAAACGAATGGTGTGGAGGCACGCATCGCCACAAAGAGATTCAGGCGTTCTGCGAGAAAACCCTGCATGAGTGGTCGGTGTACTACCATGCACAGGTAGGAGGATTTTCCTTCCATCGCGATGCCGCCAACCGACACTACTACGGCGCGAGGGTCACTCGAGGGTTGAACGAACCTGATATCCATGCGACCGTCCTGTTCTTTTGGGGCCTGAGTCTCATGAAACATTTACTCCCCCATCCGACGCTCACAGCGATTCCAGACATCCTCGTCTAATATGAACATCCTCAAGACCCCTCATCTCATCCGCGTCATCCTCCGAGGGTTCCGTCCCTATCGACGGGAGCTGTCTGCATTGGTTGCTCTTGGATTCCTCGGAGGTGTCTTGGAAGGAATCGGCATCAATGCCCTCATTCCATTTCTTGGATTCATTCTGGGAGACGTTCCGGAAACAAGTGGTCTGATTATGGAAGCGGTCCGTTCCCTCTTCGAGTTGTTCCAGACCGATCTTTCCTTGCGGATCCTTTTCTTCCTAATCGGCGGACTGTTCATTCTGAAAGCATTTGTCTTGCTTGCCTTTCAGGTCGTCAGTGCCTCAATCACCTCCGAATACGAACGACGAGAACGTGAGCGACTCTTTGGTTCGATGCTCGGCGCGGACTGGCTGTTTCTCTCGAGAGAAAAAATGGGATACTTGGATAAAGCCCTGACGCTTGATATCACAGGTGCAACGAACCTCCTGCGCGTCGTAAGCATGCTCATTCTCTCTCTCACGAACTTGTGTATCTACTCTATTGTCGCCTTTTCGATTTCTTCCCGTATTACCCTCATCGCTCTCATTGCGGGAGCCATCTTTTTTCTTACGTTCAAACCGATCTTTCGGAAAACGGCTAAAACAGCGCGTCGCTTTGCAGAAGACAACAAACGCGTTGGTCACTTTGTAAACCAAATTTTCCTTGGGATTAAGTCGATTAAAACACGTGCCGTTCCTGCTGAACTAACGAAACAAGCCAACCATCTCTTTGAATCCTTGAAACACTCTCGGCGACGGCTGTATATCTTTCATGGTCTTGGAACAATTTTTGCCCAACCCATCGTGATCATTTTTTTGTTAGCCCTTTTTGGAATCATGTATCGACAACCTGGGTTCACATTCAGCGTCTTTGCGGTCATGGTGTACCTCGTTCACCAAATCTTTTCTTACATTGAAGGAACTCTCGGGAAACTCCAAAAAGTGAGTGAACTTCTCCCTCACCTGGAAAGCAGTATCGCGTCCCAGAAGCTCGCACAGGAGCACGTCACGACGGATCATGGGACGAACACGTTTCTCTTTGAGAAAGAGATTCGTGCCGAGCAGATCGAATTTTCCTACCCAAAAAATGGTGCCGCTCTGCGTGGACTTTCGTTTTCTGTGAAGAAGGGAGAGTTGCTCGGCATCATCGGCCCCTCTGGATCTGGAAAAACAACGCTTATTAATCTCTTCCTTCGTTTGCTCACACCAACCCGTGGGGCTCTTCTGGTCGATGGCGTGGACAGCCGAACAATTACGCGAGAAGCCTGGAGGCAAAACGTGGGATATGTCCCCCAGGATCTTTTCCTTCTGAACGGAACCATCACGGAGAATATTCGTTTCTTTGATCCAACGGTTACGGCCGCAGACGTTGCGCGCGCGATTGATCTCGCTCAGGCAAATGAATTTGTGTCACGCCTTCCCGAACAATCGGAGGCCCAGGTTGGAGAACAAGGGATCAACCTCTCCATGGGTCAGCGCCAGCGCATTGTTCTGGCACGAGCCCTTGCAAAACATCCCGAGGTCCTCATTCTGGATGAAGCAACGAGCGCCCTGGACAATGCCTCTCAAGAACAGCTCAAGCGCGTCATTGAGTCCATGAAGGGATCAACAACAACGATTATCATGGTGGCCCATCGACTCTCCACCCTCAGCATGGCCGATCGTATTCTTGCTATTGTCGATGGTCAGATTGTTGAGGAGGGCGCCCCAGCTGATCTCTTACGTAAACCTGACTCCTATTTTTCGCGCATGGCCGCGATCGAATAACCAGCGTTTTCATTGACCGAAAGCAGGGATTATGGCAACATAACCCTGCTTTTTTATTGCGAGACGAAGCAAACAAGGGTTCTTCCCCTTGATTGAAACTATGCAACAGATAGGTATTCTCGGATGCGGACGCGTCGCGAATCACATCGCTCAATTCCTCGAGCGAGGAATGAATGGCGTGAACGTTGTTATGGTCTGTGACCGCGTTCAGGAAAAGGCTGACACCATGGCCAAGCGACTGGGCGCTCGAGCGGTGTACGATCTACAGGAGGTCATCACCAGTCCAGAGGTGAGCGTTGTTCTGGTACTGACAGAGTCAGGTAAACACGCACAGCACGCGCGCGCGGCGCTTGAAGCTGGGAAGCATGTCATCGTCGAGAAACCTGTGGGCCTCATCGCGCAAGAAGTCATGGAAAACATCGCCCTAGCGAAAGAGAAGGGGCTCATGTACGCCGCGGTAAAACAGAATCGATTCAATCCCGCGATCGCTCACCTCAAAGAGGTTGTGGATTCCGGACGATTTGGAAAACTTATCCTCGGAAGCATCCGACTCATTTGGTGCCGCTACCAGGACTACTATCAAGATGGATGGCACGGAACGTGGGCGATGGACGGAGGCGTCATTAGCCAGCAGGCCATCCATCACATCGATGCCCTCCAGTGGATTTGTGGTCCGATCCAAGAAGTCGTGAGCGCGCAACAAAATGCCCTCAACCAACTTGAAGCAGAAGATACAACCGTCGCGCTTGTGCGATTCCAGAATGGCGGGCTCGGGACGATTGAAGTAACGACCGCGGCACGACCAGAGGATAAGGAGGCTTCGATCTCTATCGTCGCCGAACATGGATCTGCACAAGTCGCCGGCATTGCCTTAAACAACATCGTGCACTGGCAATTCACGGAGTCACAGGAAGGTGATGAACTCGTTGTCACCCAACATTCTCAAGACGTCCCGACCGGCTACGGCCTCTCTCACGGTCCACTCCTTCAAGAAATTTTCAACCGACTCAATGACGGCCGTATCGATCCTCCCATCAGCGCGGAAGATGCGCTGGCGAGTGTTCGGATTGTCCATGCCCTTTATAAGAGCACGGAAGAACATCGCTGGGTTGAAGTGAATGAGGATGTACGTTCTTCTCGTTTAGGAAATCGTTCTCTCTAATATGATGAACCTCTCCGGCGTACAAAATCGAGAGTCCCTCTTGTTGGACGCCACGGCGCTGTATGCCGCCATTTTAGGCGCTCGACCATCGCAGGGGGCACGCTCACCGAAACTGTGGAATGCCGCGTTTGAAGGACTCGGGGTCAGCGCACGCATGCATCCTATGGACGTGAACTCAGAAGATTTGTCCGAGATCGTGGCAGAACTCAAACGGGATCCTCGCTTCATCGGCGGCGCGATAACCACTCCCCATAAACAAGCTATCCTCCCCTATCTGGACGACATGGAAGAAGAAGCGCGTCTGATCGGTGCGGTGAATGCCCTCTACCGCAAAGATGGAAAGCTCGTCGGCGCCAACACGGACGGGGCCGCCGCCATCAAAAGTCTTGAGTCCCACGTGGGTTCCCTCGCGGGAAAGACCGTTCTGCTCCTGGGTCTGGGAGGAGCTGGGCAAGCCGTTGGGATCTATCTAGCTCGCGCGCTTGGATCTGCAGGCACACTCCTCGTAGCGAATCGAACGCAGGAAACCGCCAACGTCTTTGCCCAAAAATCCTCGAAGCTTTGTCCGACGACCGTTGTCACATGGCCGATTCAAGAAGAGACCCTCACACAGGCAGACATCATCGTGAACGCGACCACCATGGGCTTCCAAGGATCCGGACAAGAAGACCTTTCCCCGATCGAAAGCTTGACGATGAGCCGTCTGCAACCAGACACCTGGGTGTTCGATCTCATCTACCAACCGCCAGAGACACCTTTGTTGCGACTCGCGCGAGCGCACGGCGCACAAACCCTCAATGGAAAAGAAATGAACCTCGAACAAGCTGTCATGGCTTTTGAAAAAACGCTTCAAGGTATAGGAATCCCGACTTCCCAAACGATTAACTCCCTCATGCAAACCGCCTCACAACTCCTATGAAAGACTTGAGTGAGAATGACCTGAAAAATAACATCCCCCTGTGCAGTGTCGCGGGTGAGAAACGTCCGGTGCAAGTCGGAAATACCGAAGTGGGTGGAAAGACGCTAAGCGTCATGGCCGGTCCTTGCACGGTGGAAAGTCGCGACCAAGTTTTCGCGATTGCTCAGGCGGTGAAAGCTGCCGGTGCCACGCTCCTGCGCGGAGGCGTCTTCAAACCACTCACCTTCCCCTACGGCGATCCCCTCCTCCTTTCTGACGCAGGAAGTGGCGGTGAAGATTTGCCTCGAACCCGCATCCTCTCCAAAAAGGAAGTTCTTGAGCGGGCCGAACCTCGATTTGTCTATTTCGCCGAGGCTGGAAAATCCGTCGGGCTTCCCATCGTCTCAGAACCAACTTTTGCCGAAGCGATCGATCTCATGGAGCCGTACGCCGACATGTACCAAGTTGGTTATCGATCCATGTTTAACATGGATCTCCTTTACCGACTGTGTGAAAGCGACAAACCGGTTTTGCTCAAACGCCACGCCGGCGAATCCATTCGCAGCCTTCTTGGCATGGTGGAACATTTTTATGCTCGTGGAAAAAAGAACCTCGTCATCTGCGAGCGCGGCGTGGCGGTTCCTCATACGCACAATGTCTCCTCACGAGCGATCTTGGACATCCAGGCCATTGTGGCGCTCAATGAGTACGCTCCAACCATTCCGGTTATTGCCGATCCAAGCCATTCAACCTTCAAGCGTTCCTATGTCTGCGCCATGAGTCGAGCCGCCATTGCCGCCGGAGCGGATGGCCTCCTGATCGACGTCCACCCGGATCCAGAACATGCCTGGGTTGATCCGCTCCAAGCTCTCAACTTCGAGATGTTCGGTCAGTTGATGACTGATCTTCGAACCATCGCCCCAGCCGTTGGAAGAACGCTATGAGCCAACCTCTGGTTTCGATCATCATCCGAACAAAAAACGAGGAAGACTGGGTGGCACGTACGTTAAGTGCGATTGAATCCCAGACGTATCGAAACTACGAGATTCTTGTCGTTGACTCCGGCTCCACAGATCGGACCCTCGAGCTCGTCAAAAATTTTCCGTGCACAATTCTTCCATACGACGCTTCTCCCTATCGCCCGGGAGCTTCGTTAAACGCGGGAATCCGTGCCTCCCATGGCGAACTACTCGTCCTTCTTTCCGCGCACGCCGTACCCACAGACTCCATTTGGCTTGAGACATTGGTTCGCACCATCTCGGAGGACCCACAGATCGCTGGAGTCTACGGCCGCCAGCTTCCCCTCCCAGAGTCCTCGCCGTTTGATAAGCGCGACCTCATTATTACGTTTGGACCGGAGAAAAAAATCCAGCGCAAAGATAGCTTTTTTCACAACGCAAACTCGATCATCCGTCGAGATATCTGGGATCGAATTCCTTTTGACGAGGAGGCGACCAATATCGAAGACCGCATCTGGACGAAAGCCGTTCAGGAAGCAGGGTACGTTGTCGTGTACGAACCAGAGGCTCGGGTCTATCACCATCATGGCATTCACCAATATGGCAACACGAGTCGCGCACAAACCACCGTCACGATCTTAGAACAACTTGAGCCGACAGGAATAAGTGTTGACGCCCTAGATCGACAGCTTGCCTCCGATGGAGTCCAGCGTATTCTGACCGTCGTGCCACTTTCTGATGCGGACGCGGAACTTCTCCTGGAGAAACCTCTTGGCTTAGATCACTCGTTCTTGGATCATGTGTTTGGGGAGATCGCTCGGGCGAACTTACTCACGCATGTCGTTGTTGCTACCAAGCACGCCGCGGCCATGGACCTCGCAAGCACGTTTGGATTCTCGGTCTTTCGCTACCAAACACCAACCTTCGATGGACCCTCGGCCTCTCTGGAGGAAGTCTTGCGAGCGAGTGTGACGCACATCCAAGAAACAACCTCCTTCGAACCCAGTCATGTCCTGTTCGTGAAAGCAACGCATGTATTCCGTACGGCAGAACTTCTCAACGAGCTGGTAAAAAAAGCCCTCATTGAAAAAGCCGACTCGGTCTTCGTCGCCAAAAAAGAGTATCGAGCAATCTGGGCCCTGGACCAAGGAAGACTGGTCCGAAAGGACAGCGGCTTTATTAAGCGTTCCGAAAAGGATCCCCTCTGGATGGGATACACCGGCCTTGGGTGCATTACCAAGCTTCCCTTCATTCTGGCTGGGTCGCGCTTGGGTGAGTCTGTCGCCGTTATTCCGATGGATCACACCGTGCTCCTCCTAGACATTCAAGAACCTTCAGAACGAGAAGTGGCCAAACACCTCTTTCTTAAACGACATGAGATCGGCCTATGAGTATGCCAAACATCGTTGCCATCATTCCCGCACGAGGGGGGTCCAAGGGCCTTCCCAAAAAAAATCTCCAACCCGTAAACGGCCACCCGCTCATGGCGTATGCGATTGAGGCAGCAAAACAATCCAAACACATCGGACGTGTTCTGATGGCGACCGATGACCAACAGATCGCCGACGTGGCGACTACCTACGGCGCCGAAGTCCCCTTCCTCTTGCCTGAACATCTTGTAGAAGACCACACCCGACTTGAAGACACGTTCGCCTACATGACCACCTGGCTCTTGGAGCAAGATCCTTCTGTCGAGTACATTTGTTTTGTCGACCCAACCCGCCCCGTGCGCCCACCAACTTTTTTGGACGAGGCTCTCACGGCGATGCTCGAAGGCGGATATGACTCGGTCATCAGCGGTGTGCACGAACACAAGTCTGTTTGGAAAAAAACCGAACATGGTTTGGAGCGTCTCGACAGTGGATTCACGGTTCGACAACTCAAACCCGACCAAATCTACATCTGCTATAGTGGTCTTATCACCTGCACACGAGCCGCATTCATGGCTCGCGGCGAGCGCCTCGGTCCAAACATCTTGATTCATGAATTCGACGACCTCAACATGACGGTCGATATCCATACCCGCGACGAACTCCGATTGGCGGAGCTCATCTTGTCTGAGTGGAGTGATCGATACATCCATCCCTAAGCACTATGTCTGCCACGAACTCCTTTGACGCATCCGCCCGACACGCGAGCGACTCCAGGAGTCGTGAGTTCGCGGACCACTGGTTTCTCTCGGACGGAAAGGACCTCACCGACATCGACGGCATCTCTTTTGGACACCTGCTGAGACTGCCGGTTTTTTTGTCTAAGCAAGACGATGATAAACAGACTGGCTCGTGGGGAACACTCCTGCGAGCAATGATCTCCTGCACCGAAGCCTGTGTGCGTTTGTGGGGATCGCGCGAAGCGGAATCCCCACAACCTCCTGGCCGTGAGTACGTTTTTTTGATGGCAAAATCCGTCCCCCACGGAGCCATCGCCAAACACCTCCAGCCTGTAATGGAAGCTCTGCACACCCGCGGGGAAACCATTACCATTTGGACATTCGATGAAGCTGCACGAGTCGCCTTGCACGCGCAGTACCCATCGTGGCGATGTGAAAATATCGGGCAAGCACATCTCAATCTCTCCGAGATTATTCGGCTTGCTTCCATGCTCTGGCGAACGAGCGTGCCTTTGCTTGTTTCTCCTCAGCGAGCAGACATTCTCCTATCTCTCTCGACCCTCTTCTTCCATGCTCCACGCTTTCTCGCATTGAACGCCCGATTGCGAACCCGACTCCACCAGAAACAAGTCATTGTATCCGCCACGGAAATGCACCCGATGGAACGATGTGTGTTCACCCGGGCGAACATGCGTCAGATCCCAACCATTCTGATCCAACACGGCGTCACCAATGAGACCGTCAAAAATCTCGTCGTCAATACACCTTCGATTGCCTCCCGGCTATGCGTCTGGGGCGAGGCCGCGAAACGTTACTTCCTCGCGCACAAAGTACAACCGGAACGCATCTGGGTCACGGGATCTCCTGCTCTTTCTTCGATCAACCCCACACTTGCTTTGAGCCCGGAGGAAATTCGCTCGCGCTTCTCCCTTCCCGAAGGAGGGTTCATCTTGTTTTCTGGACAGCATTTCGACCGTGAAAAAAATTCCGCTCTCGCGCGGATGATGCTTGAAGCATTTATCCAACACCAAGCAAAACATCCGACTACCAAACTCGTCATCACCCCTCACCCAGCCAAGAGTCCATATACGACTCCAGGTTTTTATCAGGCACTCCTTGCGCAGGTTGGACTCAAGGAAAACGAACACGTGTTCATCCGTTCAGCAAAAGAAACCGTGTACGATCTCATCCAAGTGAGCGAGGTCCTCGTGACCTCTTCCTCCACCTTGCACGTAGAGGCGACACGTTTGAAAACTCCTGTTATCCTTTTGAACATCGATGGCATTCAGGACATGGAAATGGTCACGCAAGGCGCCGGGCTTGGAGCTCATACCATTTCCGAACTCGTCGACACACTCGAAGCCAGCACACAAACATCCGTACTCAATCAACTCGCGGCACAGGCGGAATCCTTCTTAAAAGACTACATGAATCTCCCTAGCGATCCTGTCCATTTGGTGACAAGCACCTTGGAAGAGATCGGCACATCCCTATGATCTGTCCTTCCTGCCAAAGCCCCAATGCGCGTCGATGGATCTCCTGCCAGGACCGCCTGCGAAACAAGCCTCTGGATCACCACGCCTATTATCGTTGTTTGACGTGCGGCCTCACCTTCCTTCATCCGCAAACAACTTCTCAGTCGTACGACCAACACTACGACGCACAGTATCTCTCCCATGTCGCGGAGCGTCCACGCGTTCCATCGGACACCGCACGTCGTCTTCGACTCATGCAGGAACGCGAGCGTGCTTGGGAACAAAATCCTTCGTTCTTCTCCCGCCTGTTCCGCCGAACAGGCTTCTTCCGTCACACGCCATTCAAAATGCTCGGGCACGGGAAACGGCTCCTCGACGTTGGGAGTGGAGCGGGAACATTTCTACTCACTCAACAACACTTGGGTTGGAACGTCTCTGGTCTTGAGCCGAGTCAATCCATGGTGGAACAAAGTCGCAGCTGGGGACTGGATGTTCGACAAGGATTCTCGATTGCTGAGCAATGGAAGGAGCCGACGTTCGATGTTGTGGTCCTCAACCAAGTCTTCGAACATCTGACGGACCCACGACAAATCTTACGAGATGCCCGACAGGCTCTTACACAGGGTGGTATCCTGTATCTAAACATGCCAACCAATCAGAGTGTGGTTGCGCAAGTATTTCGCAGTTTCTGGTTTAACCTTGATGCTCCGCGCCACAACCTCCTCTTCTCCCCTTCCACCTTGCGAACACTCCTTCAAGAAGAAGGTTTCGAGGTTCTCGATCTCTACACCGCCTCGAGTACGAAAGGTTGGACAGGATCCATCGAATATTTTCTGCGTGACGCCCTACATGTTCCCCTCGTGGATGGTCGCCTTCGTCGCCATCACCTTCTTAATCTCCTCCTCAAACCGCTCGTCCGTCTGCTCGACTGGATTGGCTATGGGGATAACCTGCATGTAATCGCAAAAACTGAGCTATGAAACACGTTACTTGCTTACTGTGCGAGGGATCTCAGCGCGAGAGACTTCTTACGAACACCCAAGACCCATTCGGAAAACGGATCGGGTCAACACACACATGTTACGACATCTGTACGAACTGTGGATTTGTGTATCAAAACCCGAAGTTGGAATCGCACGAAATCGAATCGCTGTATTCACGCGATTACTACGACCGCGCGGAGCAGAACGTCTCAGATAAATATATTCAGAAAAAGGATGAGTACGCCTCGCAGTCATTTAATTGGATCGCCGGGCAGATTCCCGTGCGACAGCCATCGCCAGGATTCACTGTCCTCGACATTGGAAGTAACACCGGTGCGTTTCTGTCACTCTTTGTCCAAGCGGGTTGGGAAGGACATGGCGTAGAGCCCTCCAAGAACATGAGCGACATCGCGCGCAAGCACTACGATCTTGAACAAATCCATATACAACTGTTTCAAAAAGGCACCTTTCCTGACCAGACGTTTAACCTGGTCACGCTCCTGCACACGCTCGAGCACCTGGAAAATCCCGGAGAGATCCTCACCGATATCCGCGAAGTACTGCGTCCAGACGGATATCTCTATGTTGAAGTTCCCGATATCTATCATCCCAAAAGTGCGTTCTATACGTCGTACTTTGCCGCACCCCATCTCTATACGTTCTCCCAGACGTCTCTGACCCGACTTCTGGCTAAGCACGGATTCCGCGTCGTGGCACAAGGGCACGTTCCGCGAGGCATCTGCGTCCTCGCCCGCATGACTGAACCACACACATTGACACAAACTGACAACCACGAAACCATCCAAAAAATCATTCAAAACTACAAACGACAGCATGATCGAGATGCATTTCTCTATAAGTATATTGCGAATAGTATCCCGATGCGTGTGCTCATGAAGATGTGTATTCCTTGGCTGAGTAAGACGTTTGTAAGGTGGCGCGAACGTGTGCGAGTGAACAAAATCATCTGATATTCTGCCATGACGATCTCTGTCATCATGTCCGTCTTCAGGTGAAAAAGAGCTACAGCGGGAAGGAGCCTAAATCACCACGGATCTCTATTGCTTCCTAAGAGAAATCAAAAATAGCTATGTGTGCTGAACCAGCTACGAACACAGACTTGCCTTGTCCGATCTGTTATTCAAAACAACAACGCCGATTATTACGACACAAAAAAGATCGATACATAAAAAAAATCGCCTGCGCTGATATCCAATACGTCTCGTGCGAATATTGTGGATTCGCCTTCCAAAATCCCCAGCCAGACCACCTGTCATTAAACGCATTTTACAAACAGGGAGAATTCGAGTTAGAAACATCAGGAAAATATTTCAAGTGCTCGAAACTCGACGCCCAAAAAAAAACAGCATGGCTTCAGAAACATCTCAACAAAAACGAAAGGGGTAGCGTTCTGGAAATTGGGAGCTCATCAGGTTTTTTGCTTCATTCGTTACGAGAGGAAGGTTGGAATGTGCGTGGTGTGGAGCCTTCTTTCCCCCTCTCACAATATGCTAGAGAAAACCTCGGCTTAGACATTCAGACTGGCTTCTTCAATGAAACAACTTTCCAAAACGAAACATTTAATCTCATTATCGCGCTCCACGTAATTGAACACACAACAAATCCCGTCGTGTTCCTGAATGCTGTACACTCGAAATTATCCCAACATGGCGTGCTATTCATCGAGGTTCCGAATATCTTCTCAATGAGAGCGGATCGAACCATTTTTGACTATTTCTCTAGCATTCATATGATGATGTTCACACCAATAACTATCACAAACCTCCTTTCAAAAACTGGCTTCCAAACGATCATACAAGAAGTAACCGACAGAGGGATCAGCGTCCTTGCCAAACCGGGAGAACATAAGGAATTTCGAAAGGAAAGCCTGAGAAAGATTAAAACAGCCCTATGGAAACATCAGACAAGACATCTCCTGTATGTTTTCAAAAAAAGATTGAATCGTATCTTGCAACTAATCTTTCCATCAATCTGAGCCATCCCCATGTGAACACGCGCATAAAAATTTCCATCCTTCTATCCGTCCATAATGCCGAGCGATTCGTGCACCAGGCGGTCGAGAGCCTCCTGAACCAGACCTTCCGTGATTTTGAATTCTTGATCATCGATGACGCCTCAACAGACGCAACGTCGGAGATCCTGCGCGAGCTCGCCGCGCAAGATGTCCATATCCGCGTCATCACCAACCCCACAAACCTCGGGCTCACGAAATCGCTCAACATCGCCCTTGCACAAGCGCGCGGCAACTTCATCGCCCGCATGGACGCGGATGACGTGGCCCTCCCTCACCGACTCGAGAAACAAGTCGCGTTCCTAGAAACACATCCAGACATCGACGTCGTAGGAACAGCCTACGAGTGGATCGACGAAGACGACAGAGTCATCGGCCGCCCACACGTCATCACCGACCCCGATGACATCCACCGCACGCTCCCGCGCACCAATCCCCTGCTCCACAGCTCCGTGATGATACGCCGCACAACGCTAGATCGCGTGCACGGCTACGATGAATCCTACCGTCGCGCCCAAGACTACGATCTCTGGCTTAGGCTCTCACGCACAAGCCGCATGGCCAACCTACCTGAAGTTCTCATGCAAAAACGTCTGGTCAAAAACATGATCTCCTTTGCGAGCGAGCGGGCACAACTACGCTGTGCCGTACGTGCTCGCGTGAGCGCTCTGCGTCGAGGCGACTATCCACTCTGGAACGCGATCTATCTTCTCAAACCCTTCATCGCCTCCATCCTTCCACTCTCGATCGTTCGATGGGCACGCGTCCATGTGTTCGGCCAAAAAATCTACGCCCATCATTCGCTCAGATAACCCGCCTATGTTTACCACCAAACGTCTCTACACGATCCTGGGCGTACTCTGCGGCCTCATTCTGGTCACTCCCATCCTATTTTTTCCGTCCTACATCCAAGCGATGAGTACCGCGAAAGTCATCGCCTTCCTTCTGCTGACGCTCCTGGCTCTCCCTTGTTACTTAGCCATCCTCTTTCAAAAAAAAGAACCTTGGTCCGTATTTCGACAACCGATTATCCTGACGTTTGCCGCGTTCATTCTCACCCTGATTCTTTCCTCCCTCTTAGGCATCGATCCGCTCAACAGTTTTTTGGGGACCCTCCAGCGTCCTGTGAGTGTGGTTCTCTTCATTCATGGATTTCTGGTCGTCTTGTACCTCTACGAACTCTTCACCCATCAGGAGCGATGGAAACGAACGTACACGAACATCCTCATTGGCGTTGCCACGCTCATCGCGTTCTATGCGCTGTTTGAAGGCTGGCTCTTTCCTTCATTTGTGAGCCAAGAAGGTCGCGTGGCAAGTGTTCTGGGAAACCCCATCTTCTTGTCGAGCTTTCTCATTCTCCCGCTTTTCTTGAGTCTCGCGCGTGCGTCTGACGGCGCGAAGAAACACAAAACCCTGTATCGCCTCGCAAGCACAATCATGATGGGAGCGATCCTCCTCTCGGGAACGCGCGGAGCGTTCGTTGGGCTTCTGGCAGGCGGTCTGTTCTGGTTTGTCTCTCACATCACCACGCATCGGACCTCTCTCAAACCCTTCCTCACAAAATCCCTTGCGGTGGTCGCCATCGGCGTCGCGCTTCTTTTTGCGGTCGTGACGTTCGCTCCTGAACAAACCGGTTTGTCCCGTCTCGTCCAAGTGGGTGATACCAACGTGCTCTCGCGTTTGGCCTACTGGGAGATGGGCTTGCGAGGATGGCAACAAGCACCTGTCCTTGGGTTGGGACCGGGAAATTTTTATCGCATCGCCGACCAGTTGTTCACAGAAGAAACCTACGACAGCTCAACGACCTGGCCGGACAAGCCTCACAACATCGCCATCGAATGGCTCACCACCACAGGCCTTATCGGCTTTGGCCTCTACCTGGCTCTGCTGGTTCTTCTGTATCGACAGGGCTTGCGTCTCCGCACGACCCAATCTCTCATCCTTTTGGCCGGACTTACCGCCTACGTGATCCAGGGCCAATTTGTCTTCCATACGTTTAGTGAACTGCTGACGTTCCTTTTTTTGATCGCCCTTATCAGTGCCACACCCGAGCTCACACAAAAACACGTCACTCATCCTTCGCATGGTTCCACACCAGCCTTTTTTGTCGGATGCACGGTGGCTCTGGTTGGAATCATTACCTTCGTCCTCCCCTACCATACTCTTGCCTACACGATCGGAACTGGCCAACGCTTTCTAGAAGACGACCCTCAAACCGCCCGTGCGTCCTATCAAGCCGCCGCCTCACAAAACATCGTCCTGGACGACACCCTCATCGCGAACAAGTATGTCTTGCTCGTTCAGTCCTTTGTGAAGTCCTCGACGCTTGAGGAGGAGGTTGTCGATGAAGCGATCCGTCAACATCAACTCAGCACGAGTCGTCATCCATTTCGAGCGCGTGTGTGGAGCGATCTGGGCTTTCTCTATTACCTCAAGGCAACTCTTCAAGATGCCCCTGTGGTACAAGAAGGGTTGGACGCGGCTCAACGCGCCATCGAACTCGCCCCGGCGCGATTTGAACCCAAACGAGTTCTTGCCCTTATCTTCCTGCGCAACGGCGATGTCGCGCAGGCCAAGGTACTCGTCGAATCTCTCGTGGCCTCATACCCAGACACGCCTAGCCTCTACTTAATCTTGTCTGAAATCGCGTTCAAAGAGGGCGACCTGGCCTTAACCGCGAAGTATGGATATCGAGGAACGTTGGGAGACATCCAGGTGGCTTCTAAGGAGCAGGTGTCATGGATCGCGGAATTGCTCCTCGCCCAACAAGAATACGGAAAGATTATCGAGCTCTATGAGGCATGGCTAGAGGAAAATCCAGAGGATCCGTCCTTGCTGGCCAACCTCGCTGCCACCTATGCCACCGTCGGTCAAACCCAAGAGGCCATCGATGCGGCCACACGTCTCAAGGAACTCGACCCCAGCATGGCGAAGCAGGCCGATGCGTTTATTGAGTCGTTGAACTAGGTATGCGCGTATTCTTCTTCATCACAAAGTCAGAGCAAGGCGGGGCACAAACGCATGTCGCACAACTTACCCGTTGGCTCGTCCTGCACGGCCATGAGGTTGCGGTTATGAGCATGCCTGGCGGTTGGCTTGAGGGAGAGACCGCTCGACTCGGCGGACAATTCTTTTCCAATGACGAGCTCGGCAACACCGCGAGTCCCTTGCGTCTGTGGCGTGCGAGCCGGCGTTTCCTCGAGGCGGTCGATGAATTCAAGCCAGACCTCGTCGCCTGCCACAGCACCATGGCAGGTCTCGTTGGACGACTCCGTCTGCGCGGTCGCATTCCAACGATTTTCACCGCGCATGGCTGGGGATTTACCCAAGGAGCGCCGCGCCTGCGACGACTTCTGGTGCCATTCCTCGAGCGCACCGCCGGGAGGTTCTCGAAACGCATTATTTGTGTTTCGCAGAATGACTTGAAGCTGGCTCGCGCGAATCGCATCGCTCCGGTGGAAAAGCTCGTACAGATATACAATGGGATTGAAACTTCGAGATCCCTCGACTCGGCCGTTGGCCTCGCTCGGGATGACACAGATAAGAGTGGGATGAGGACATGCGTACAAATCTATTTCGTTGGGAGACTCGCACCTCCGAAAAATCCGTTCCTGCTCATTGAGGCCATCGCCCGACTCCCTCGCGAGCTCCGAGATCGTGTGCGCGTCGTGATCATCGGCGAGGGCCCTGATCTCAAACGGCTCGAGGAACAAATTCGCGAGCAACAACTTGAGGACAACATCACGCTCCTGGGCGCGCTTCCCCGTGAGGAAGTGCTCAAGCAACTCCGTACCCAGGCCGACATCTTTGTTTTACTCTCACATTGGGAAGGATTCCCCTACTCGATCCTCGAGGCCATGAGCGCCGGTATCCCCGTCATTGCCTCGCGTGTGGGTGGGATCCCCGAAGCGCTTGAGCACGGCGGCGGTATCTTGGTCGACGATCTCGATCAACTCGTCAACGCGCTCTCACGACTCATTGGCGAGGAGCACACCCGAACCTCCATGGGCCTCCAAGCCCGTCACAGCGTCGAGTCGAACTTTTCCTTTGAGTCTATGTGCGAGAAAACGTTTGACGTCTATCGGAACGCCGCTAAAGCGGCTGTGAAATAAATTTTTCATAGGGGCTTTAGCCCCGTCCTGATCGTTTCTGTTACAATGAGTCATATGCTCCAGGAGGAACACATCACTCAAACACTCACATCGCAACCAGGTCTTTCGTTTGTTCATGATTTTCTTTTTGCATTTCCAAAGGCCAATTTGTTCCTCGTCGGCGGAGCCGTGCGGGATCTTTTGCTGAATCGTCGCATTCGAGAATTCGACTTTGACTTCGTCGTACAGGGTTTAGATCAAACGAACCTGGAAGCGTGGCTGGGTGAGCGCGGCGAGCTCAACCTCGTCGGTCAACATTTCGGCGTCTACAAATTCATGCCGAAGGGCTTCTCGACCCGTGACATGGCGTTCATCGACATCGCGCTTCCACGCACCGAGGCCGTAGCGGACGGAAGCCTCGGAGGCTACAAAGATTTTGACGTCCAATCAGATCCCAACCTGTCTATTGAGGACGATCTCGCACGAAGGGACTTCACGATCAATGCCATGGCCTTTGACGTCCGCACGCGAACGCTCATCGACCCGTTCAACGGACAAGCGGATCTTCAACGCAAACTCATCCGCGCGGTGGGAAACCCCACGCAACGATTCACCGAGGATCTCTCACGCATCCTGCGCGGCATCCGCTTCGCTTCTGAGCTCGAGTTCGTCCTAGACGAAGCGACAAGCCTTGCCATGAAGGAGCTCCTCCCAAGAATCAACACGCAAAAAGAGGTGAACGGAAAACTCGAATATATCGTGCCTCGAGAGACCGTCGGGGTGGAACTTGCTAAGACTCTTTCTCGCAACCCGACACGAGGTCTCCAACAACTTCAGGCCCACGGCGCGATCGCCGAATTGTTCCCAGATATTCAAGCACTGTTGAACACGGATCTCAAGTACCTCACTCCTCTTGCGCAAGCGACTCCCGGGGAATTGACCATCGTCCTGACATTGCTTCTGCGCGCCCTCAACAAGACGGCCGTTCACCAAGCGCTTTCCTTCACAGGACTGGACACTCTGGAGCGCGGATCTGCGGGGCGCACCGAGGCCGACCAAATTGTCGCGCTCATCGATCTGCTCCAAAAAAACTTCCGTCCAACAGAAGTCCAAGCCATGCGTGCCAGCGAGTTTGAACGCTGTTTCTTCAACGGCAAAGGTCTGTTGTTTGTCCGGTGTCTTGATCTGCTGGGTCAAAAGGAGCTGGCACAAGCCATCCGCATACGACGCAAGCAGATGGAAGACCGATGGTTGGTGGATCACGATGAGTCAATCGCTCCCCTGGTGTCGGGACAAGATGTCCTCGCCCTGGGAGTCCTCGCAGGACCGCAGATCCGTCTCTTACTCGACCAGGTACGCGATCGACAACTCGATGGACTGCTCATGCGCCGCGAAGATGCTCTGGACTGGCTCGAACAGGAACTCAAACAAAAATCCTCCAGCTAGACTGGGGGATTTTTGGTGGGCGGTACTGGACTCGAACCAGTCACCTCTACAATGTCAATGTAGCGCTCTAACCAAGTGAGCTAACCGCCCGGCTAGACTTGTGTCTTTTCAAGACAGGCAAAAGTGTACGAGGAAAGGTTCGAATCGTCAACCCTCAAAGAACTGACTTTTGGGGATGTCGTCTTGTGGTGGCTGATCCTGCATCTCCTCGTGATCCAGGACGATCCATGGCTGGCTCTTACTTTTGGAAACGGCCATGATGAGGAACCCGCCGATCGTGAGGACAAGCGCGCCCAAGAGAAACATCCCGAAGATACTCGCGGCGCCGCATCCCAGCACGGCCGTCATCTTCTCGGCATTCGTCACGGCCTCTCCCAGACAATCACTCACCGCCTCTTGCGAACCTTTGACTCCGATATAAGCTACGCCGATCCCGATGACAAGCGAAAGAATCGAGAATAGACAACTGAAGCGAACCTTGCGCAAACGGCCAAGTCGCATCATCGTCACGACGGCAAAGAAGACTCCGCCCAAGACCCAGTAGACCACAAACCAGAGAAGCGAAAGCACGATGAGAAAGGAAGTGAGTTCGGCATCCATACTAAAAAATGGTCAAGGTGTAGAAGAGCCCGAAAAACAGAATCATGATAACCGAAGCGATGATGAGCGCCATAACGCCAATCACTCCTTCCTTGTCCTGACCTCTGATGGCCCGACGCAGGAAGATGATACCGATGATGAGCATGATGACTCCAAGAATAAGAAAAGGCATAGGTGTTTTGGTAGGGGCGGATGGAGTCGAACCATCGACCACAGAGGTATAAGCTCGGAGCTCTAACCAACTGAGCTACGCCCCTATATTGTTGGTTTACACTAGTATACCACCCAAGGCTGTCAATCCTGCGCGTGATTGCTATAATCCCAACATCTATGCCAACGATTGAAATTCCTGCCAACCACAAAGGCGAACGACTCGACAAATACCTGACCGACGCCATGGAGGCCTCCCGCTCGCAGATCCAGCGACTCATCAAGCAAGGGGGCATTACGCTCAACGGAAAGAGCGTCAAAACCGGTGAAATGCTCTCCACCGGGGATACGATTTTCTACCCAGAGGTCGAACTCACCGTCCCGGTAAAAGACGGTGTCACACCGATCCTGGACGTTGTCTATGAAGACGACGATCTGCTGGTCATCAACAAACCCGCGGGACTTCTCGTCCACGAAGCTCTCAAAGATGAACATCGCGTCACCGTCGTGGACGGCCTGTTAGAACGGCATCCAGAAATCGCAGATGTTGGTGATGATCCCACCCGTCCCGGCATTGTGCATCGCCTCGACAAAGATGTTTCGGGACTCATGGTGGTCGCCAAAACCCAGCCAGCCTTCGACGCGCTCAAGCTCCAGTTCCAAAATCGCACGACCAAGAAAGAATACCTCGCGCTGGTCTACGGCACGCTCCCCAAAGAGACCGACACCATCTCGCTCAAGATCGCGCGTTCTAAAATGAAAGGTCGCATGGTCGCGCGCACCGGCGACCAGGAAGGCAAAGACGCCATCACCCAGTATGATGTCCTTGAGCGCTTCTCGATCACGACCTATGTGAATGTCAAAATCCTCACTGGCCGCACGCACCAAATCCGCGTGCACTTCCAGGCGCTGGGTTATCCGATCGTGGGCGACAAGCTCTACAAAGTCCACGGCATGAAATTCCGAGAGATTCCGCTCGGCCGCCTGTTCCTCCACTCGCATAGACTGACGATTCGTCTGATGGACGGAAAAGAAAAAAGTTTTGTAGCGCCACTTCCGGATGAGCTTGAAGAGATCCTGGGAAAACTTAAACGGGGCTAGAACCTATGCGAGGAAACCTCTACATCATCACCGGCCCCAGTGGCGTTGGGAAAACGACTGTCGCGATGGAACTCCTCAAACGCCGATCCACTCTCAAAAAAGTCGTCACCTGCACGACGCGACCTATCCGCGAGGGAGAGACGGACAGCATGTCCTATCACTTCCTGTCGCGGGAGACGTTCCAGAAACTCATCGACGAGGGCTCCATGTTTGAGTGGGACGAGCACTATGACAACCTCTACGGCAGTCGGCGATCGGACGTGACAGCGCTCATGGAGGCAGGGTACGACGTCCTGTTTGTCGTCGACGTCGCAGGCGCCAAGACGATCAAGCAAACCAACCCTCATGCCGTCCTCTTGTTCATCGAAGCAGAAAACGTAGATGAACTCCTGAGTCGAATCGCCAAGCGGGACAAGGACACAACCGCCGGACTCGAGGAGCGCAAAGCCGCGATCGAACGAGAGATGACCTTCGCCGCTTCCGCCGACCACCGCATCGTGAACCGTCAAGACAAACTTGAGGAAGCCGTCGCAAAGATAGAAACCCTCATGGACGCTTGACGAAAAAAGCTTCAGCCGCTATTATTTCGCCACATTATCAGCCGATCCACGAACACTGATCTGACGAATGAGTAGCGGTAGACCCAGGCTTTAGCCTGGGCTGCACCCGGGCTGAAGCCCGGGGCTACCATCGCACGATGTGGTCCGCTAGACGGTGACGTAAACAACAACTATGTCAGAAGAACAGGTACAACCCCAGGAGGCTCCGGTCGAAGAGACCACAACCGTTGCAGTCAAAGAGACTCCCTCCAAGCTCATCGGCATGAAGGAACTCCAGGCCGGCCAGACCGTGCGACTCCACGAGCGCATCAAGGACGTCTCACCAAAAGGCGAAGAGCGCGAGCGCATCCAGGTGTTTGAGGGCATGATCCTCGCCTTGGGTGGCAAGGGCATCTCCCGCACGATCACCATCCACAAAGTGAGCGATGGAGTCGGTGTCGAGAAGATCTACCCGATTAACTCGCCGGTCATTGCCAAGATCGAACTGGTGAAGACGGCCAAGGTCCGCCAAGCCAAACTCGGCTTCCTCAAGGATCTCAAGCTCGGCTTCAAGCGCAAGCTCAAAGAGACCTACACGGAACTGGGAATGGAAAAGAAAAAGAAGTAAAAAAACAACACCGGCTCTCAAGGCCGGTTTTGTGATTTCTGGAGTAGATGGCTCCAACACGGATCCCTAAAGCCCGCTTACACGGGCTCCAGAGGCTGTGTTTGACACTCGTCATTGCGAGGAGCGAAGCGACGAAGCAATCTTTGCAGGATTGCTTCGGTCGGCTGGTGCCTCCCTCGCAATGACGAGGATTATTTTAGATACTTCGGACGTCGTCGGTCGAAGCGATGCTCGAACCGGTGGCGTATTTCCAGAGGTAGGTGCTGGTCACTTCGATGATCCCTTGGTTCCAATCGGAGCCGTAGACCTCATCGGCGACCGTCTCTGTGGTGATCCAGTGAAGCTTCTCGTCAGAGCCCACGACATAGACCTTGTTGGACACATCAGACTTCACGCGCGTTCCCGCGGCGAGTTTGAGATCGCCCTTGTACTCGTACGTCTCAAGATAGACATTGATCGTCGCCTGGCTGACCTCAAGGGTATCATCCCATGAATCAAACCAAGTGAAGTAGACGGTCGGGTCAGGGATGAGCCACATGTTGCCGTCCGCCACGAGGTAGATCCCGTCGGAGGTGTAGGAGCTAAACGCTTCCACATCCTCGCGAGCGAGATCGAGCAAAGGCGAGAACGTCACCTCATAGATGTTGCCGTCCGCGCCCTGCCAATAGGCATGTTCACGGTCGGAGAGGACCACGGGCTCATTACCGAAACCGACGTTCAAGAGGTGTCCGGTCGTGAGGTTCTGGTACCAGACGTTGTCGTCTGTGTCTATCCCGACACGGATATCCTCATACGTATCGGTCACGAGGAAGCTGAGTGTCTCCCATTCTCGGGTCGAGAAATGATAACCCACATACTCGCCGTCGAGATTTTGGAAGTAGATCGCATCCTCGTCGAGGTTGAACAAACCATTTTTTGCAACACCGAACTTGCTCACGCCGTCGACGCTAGACACGTAGAGGCCGTCCTCATCGTCGATATAGGCCATGCGGTCGCCGACAATCTGCACGGCATCGCCAACCTCATCAAACCAGGAGAGATACGCGCCACCGGCGTCTGTCGGGGTTGTGTCGGTTTCTGGGTTGTAGCTAAAGAGTCGGAAGTTGCGGAAGTAGCGGACTGATCCATCGCTCACAAAATGCGCGCCGACAATCTCGCCCGGATCTTCCGTCCAGGTGTCTGGAATGGCTTCCATAGAACGGGCCGTCTGGTCGATAAGCCAGAGCTGTTCAAAGCCACCGGAGAACTGGAACTTCACGAGTGCAAGTCCATCTTGGACATCGACGATCTCCTGCCAAGGCGCGGTGAGCGTATAAGAAAAGTCATCGCGGCCATAGGTGGAGTCGTAATCGTGGACAGAGAGTTCGGACTCGATCTTTCCGGTATCCTCATCCGAGTGGATGGTACCAAAGTAGACGCGGTCGCCATCGGTGGCGAACGTCATGAAATCAAGATCGTCTGGTGTCTGTTCAATCTGCGTGAGCACGGTGGAGGTTCCGGTCGTGGAGTCATACTCGTAAACCGTGCCCCAAATCTCACCGTCGTCAGACGGGACGAGGTAGATGAAACGGCCGTCCTGCGCGGTGTGCCAGAAGGCAGAGCTGACGCGCTCGTCGACACCTTCAATCTCGAAGGCTTCTCCATCCTGGAAGATGGTCATGTCAACGGTCTCCAATCCTGACGTGGAGGTTACGAAGACGGCGTCGTTAAAGTCATAAGGACCCGAAACCTCATCAAGCGCCAGGCGCTCAACGCGGTAAAAATCGTAGTCCCAAGCCGCGCTGGCAACGGTGTTTGTCCAAGATCCCGAGTCAGCAAAGACACGGGGAAGCAGAGGACTCACACCTATGGCAACCGCAACGGCCAAGATAAGTAGTTTCTTAAGCATAGAGATTAAATAGTTTTTGCTAATTTAACGTAAAAAGATACCAGAAAATAGCGCTTTTGTCAATCGGTGAAACCCACTGAGTGGGCATCTATGGGCTAAATTTAGCCAAAATGAAAAGCTCCAGCCGGGTGGCTAGAGCGCGTTGAGCGGACGGAAGGCTACCTGACGGCCTCGCAGTGGATGACCAGGCGGTTGAACTCCGCCATCTCCATCTCTGCGAGGTTGTCGTCGATCCTCCCGCCGGGGAAGGTGTGGAAGTAGTGGCCGTTGTGGAAGCCCTCGACGACCAGCTGGGTCAACTGACCGCTGAAGTTCCACAGCGGGACGTGGTCCCGACGCGCCTCGACACGCGCGATGCGGATCCGAAACGGCGCGAGCGCCTGGTCGAGGTCCAGCAAGGCTGCCTGCAGGAGACCGACGATCTGTGACAGATGGTCGAGATTCGGTTCGAATCTCTTGCTCCAGAACCATCACGACCTGTTCCTGGCGACCGGAACAGGGGGTGACCAAGAAAACCCGTACTCCTCATGGAATGCGGGTTTTCGATTTGGCGACCCTTAGGTTTTTCTCTTCTTTTCTATACTCAGCTTGCCCCCCTTCAGGATGATGCGGCTCTTGAGTTGCTCGAGCAGTTTCCGCTTGTCTTCTTTTGATCCGTCCTGAAGGATCAGTTTCGCGCAGGCTCGTACGTCCAGTTTCGGAAGAACCATGATGTTTTGCTGGTTCGAATCCAGCTTGGACACGACCACAAGGAGCCGTTGAAATTTTTCCATCTCTGCTTTTACGATCTCGGCCATCCCAAGTTCATCGATGCTAAGCTTATCGACGATCTTCAGCAGCTGCTCGATGAGAGACTCCTCACGCAGGAACGACTCACGGCAATTCCTATCGACCTGTTTTGTGCAATGATAGTACACATACCGTTTGACCGTACCGTCCTTGAGCCGCTTCACCTTCTCCTCGGCCGTAATGCCGGCTCCGCACGCGCCACAGGAGAACAATCTGGTGAACGAGAACTCCTTTGATCCATGTGTACCTTTGGGGATCACACTGAGGTTCTCCTGCACCCGATCGAATAGCTCTTGTGAGATGATCGCGTCATGCTTGCCCTTGTACCACTTCCCGCTCTTCATCGGGAATTCGTATCGGCCGGTGTAAAATGGATTTGAAAGCATCATGTAGATACTACTCAACGCAACCTTTCTACCCGTTCGTGACCTGAACATTGCATCGTTATCAAGCCATCGTTTAACCTGTCGCCCTGACCAGAATCGATATCCGACTTTTTCAAACATCTCACGGATGCCCGGCGCGCGTTCGGGATCGATGTAAATCCGCTTCGTACCCTTGTCAGCATTCTTGTCATGCAAGTACCCCATCGGAGCCATGTTAGGCCGATAGCCCATTTCGACTTTCGCCTTGAGCCCGCGCTTGATGTTGATGCTCTTGTTATCGTTTTCTAGCTTGGCCTGGCTGCAGAGCATCATGAGCATGAACTTATCGCTCGGCGAATTCGTGAACCGGGATCCATTGGTGCGAATTTCGCGGATAACACCTTGATCCATTAAGTCCACGATGGTTCCCAGGTCTCCCGCGTTACGGCTCAAGCGGTCTGGCGCCCAGGCAAGGATGCCGTCAAACCGTTGAAGGCGTATATCATCGATGAGCCGGTTAAACTCGGGTCGCTGGCCAGACGCCTTAGCCGAGTGACTCTCGCGCCGGATCTCCGTTACCAAAAGCCCGTCCCGCTCCGCCGCCGCGAGCATTTCTTTCACTTGGGATTCAATCGAGAGGGATTGTTGCTCGTCTTGCTCGGTGCTCTTGCGTGAGTAAAGGCAGTAGCGGATCGGCTGTGGCACTGGTACTGCTTGTTGGGCTGGATTGTTCATAAATGGCCGTTATGTGGCATGGACATTAATGCCACATCTGTCCTGGGTGCCTAGCCCTACTTGTAGGTAACAAAAGGGACAAAAACTCATTGCAGATAAGGCTCTTTTCAGGCATAATTCGGACATATGGTCGCAAAAGGACAACCCGAAGCTTTTTCCCGCATCTTAATCGATAAGGCACTTGAAGGGAGCGGCTGGAATCTGCTCGATACGCAACAGGTCACATTGGAAGTTTCCTCAACGACCGGGCGCTCTGACTACATTCTGAAAGATGATCGCGGCTTTCCGCTTTGCATCCTTGAAGCGAAGCGCGAAGATCTTGATCCATACGATGCAAAGGATCAGGCGCGTGGGTATGCCGATAATTTAAAAGCGCCATTTGTCATCCTCTCAAATGGGACGGTTCATTATTTTTGGAATTTCACGCGCAAGAATCAGGAAGATGCATATCGCATCGAATCACTTCCATCCCGAGCCGATCTTGAACGGTTGAAATTAAAAAACCTTCAACCACCAAGACCGTTGCTTACTGAAAGACTCACTCCAAATTCGCTTGCTGGTATCGATCCGGCACTTAAGGTTCGCGGCTACCAAATTCGTGCACTCGACGAAGTTGCCAAACAGTTCGATGAATCCGGCCGAAGGAAATTCCTTTTGGAAATGGCGACGGGTACTGGGAAAACACTTATGTGTGCTGCGATGATCCGGCGTTTCCTCATGACACGTAACGCCGAGCGCGTGCTTTTTGTCGTTGACCGAATTGAGCTTGCCAAGCAAACGCTGGAGACATTCGAATTTATCCTGCGCGATTACAAGCCGGTCATTTTTAAAACTGCACGTCACAAGCCTGCTGAGCTCATGGCTTCGAGCGTTGTGATCGCCACCATTCAGTCGCTTTTAGTTGATAGGCGTTACCGTGAGGCATTTACACCGTATCACTTTGACCTTGTGGTTAACGATGAAGCGCATCGTTCTATCTACGGTGACGCGCGTGAAGTCCTTCAGTATTTCCAGGCCACACGTGTTGGTCTAACGGCAACCCCGAAGGCATATTTAAAAAATGTCGATCTCACTCAACTTGAGGAGGAGAATCCCAAAGCTCTTGAAGCTCGCCAACTACGGGACACGTATCACTATTTCGGCTGTAAGCCTGGGTTGCCGACGTTCCGATATGACATCGTCGATGCGGTAAAGGATCCCGAGGGTCCATTCCTTTGCCTGCCTAAAATTTGGGATATCCGTTCTGAAATCACTACCAAGGCGCTCGAGGAAGGCGGATGGACTGTCACGGTCAACGAGCAGGAAGAGAGCTACAAGATTCGCGATCTTGAGCGGAAAATCTTCACTCCCGAGCGTAACAAAATTATCTGCGAGCAGTTTTTCAAAAATGCGCTTCGTGCTCCCGATGGTCAAATCGGCAGAACCATTATTTTTGCTGTGAACCAAACCCATGCAACGACTCTGACAAAGATGCTGAACGCCATCCAGCCCGAGGTTGCACTCACCATCACTTCCCGCATCCAAGATGCAGCGGCAATCGCAAAAGATTTCCGTGATGGGAAACGCAATGAGCGCGTTGCTGTTTCCGTCGACATGCTTTCGACTGGGTATAACTGCACGGACATTCTCAATATCGTCCTTGCTCGCCCGATCTTTTCCCCGACTGAGTACATCCAGATCAAAGGACGCGGGACGCGTCTTCATACGTTTAAAGTTGGCAACACGGCATACAAGAAGGAAAATTTCCTGATTTTGGATTTTTGCGGCGTAGCCGAGTATTTCCAAGAAAAATATGACTATACCGTTCCGCTGGTGGTACCGCGAGAGGTAAAACCTGCAAAAGGAAAGAAAGGCTCCAAGTCCGAGGCTCTGCCTACTGGAGAAGGTGTAACTGTAGCTGAACCGGCGGCTGGAGGCCATCTCAAGCCAGAGATTCCTGTCTGGACTGGCACCGATATTGTCCAAACCACCGAGATTAAAATCGTCGGACCCGACGGCGAAAAGGTCGATGTTATGACATTCCGCGGCTCATACGAAAAAGACATAAAGGATCTATACAAAAAGGATGGAGAATTCAAAAACGCAGTTGATGACGAGGACGATGACGCTATTGAAACCATTATGGGGGAACGGTTTTTCAACCGACCGAAAATGTTCTACACCCCTGGCAAACTTGTACAGGCTTACGGTATCCCAGCCCCGGTGCCGACCTTCGTCTACGGTCCCCTTGGGAAAAAGCCGATCCCAACGAAGGCGCGGATTGTCGAGGATACTGTCGAAACTATCGCATCGCAGTTCAATCTGCGGTTTAACGATCAGCGCTGGGTGGACGCTATTGTGAAGATGTTGGTGGAAGATAAGGATGCTCGCCGACGCTTCTTCGCAAAGGACATGACCATTTTTAACACCAGTCAATTCAACGCCCTCGGCGGACTTGAAGGTCTGCTCGCATTCAACGAACGTGATGAAGTATTCGATGCCCTGCGTCTTACCCCAATCGTTCGCCAAGCGGATCTGGCTGAGCTTTAAAATTCTATGGTATCAATGCGTTCCCAAGAGCTTTTTACTTCCTCCGATCTCAAGTCAAAGATCGACCAGCTGATGGACTCACTTTACTCAGGAGGGGTCAATAATCCGATTGATGCGATCGAGCAGATTTCTTATCTGTTGTTCTTGCGAATCCTTTCCGAACGAGACGAGCAACTTGCTCGTCTCGACAAGAACTACAAGCCGATTTTTTCAGGCGAGTGGTCGAAGTACGGCTGGGGCAATTTCGTCACCCTAACCGGTGACGCCCTTTTTGATGCCGCCCGCGCCGCGATTGAGAATATCCACGAGCTTCCGAACCTATCCGAGACAGGAAAACTTCTGTTCGCACGCGCGACCCTAAAAATCTACGATCGCCCAACGCTCCGTGCCGTCATCCAGACGATTCATTCGATGGAACTCAAGCCGCTTCAAGGAATCGATATCAAGGGAGACGCATATGAGTACCTGCTCAGCAACCTTTCAATGCAGGGTAACGCCGGTCAGTTCCGCACAGCGCGACACATCATCGCGATGATGGTGGAAATGGTAGCCCCTCAGCCGGGTGAACGCATCTGTGATCCAGCTTGTGGTACGGGTGGATTTTTGATTGCCGCTTTCGATCACATCAAGCGTACGCATACCTCAAAAGGCTCGCAGACCAAGGGTCAAAACACAGGTGATGAGCTATCAACTGCCCAATGGAAATTCCTCGAGGAGCAGGCGTTCACCGGCTTCGACAACGACGCGAACATGGTGAAAGTCGCAATCATGAACCTTTACCTGCACCAGCTTGAGAAGGCACGAATCCTTTTTTATAACCCGCTCACTGATCCTCGTCACTATAGCGACCGCTACGATGTGATTCTTGCGAATCCTCCTTTCGCTGGATCAATCCAGCAAGAAAGCATCCTTGCAGACATCAACTTGCTCACCACTAGCACAGAGCTCTTGTTTTGTAAGTGGTTTATTGACCACCTTACGGGCGGCGGTCGGGCAGCTGTGATTGTTCCGAATGGTGTGCTTTTTGCAACAAACCGTGCTGCCAGAAAAATTCGCGAACTTTTGCTCGACACTTGCGAACTTCAGGCTGTGATTAATTTGCCACCAGGAGTGTTCAAGCCATACTCCGGTGTCGCAACGGGTGTTTTGATTTTCAAGAAGGGTGGTGCGACACAGGACGTTTGGTTTTACGACCTCAAAGCCGATGGTTACACCTTAGATGATCGACGACAACCCATCAATAAAAACAATATTCCGGATGTGCTTGCGGCATGGCCGGAACGCAAATCCAGTGTAAATAGTTTCCTGATCAGTGCAGAAACCATTAAAAAGGATTCTGATTTAAGTTTGGCTATTGGTCGCTATCGAACCATAGAAACAACAGCCATCGATCACCGTGATCCAAAGGAAATTTTGCGAGAGGTCGTTAAGCTTGAGAAGGAAATCGTATCGGAAGTCGAGAATCTCCTAAAACAGGTTTGATATGCATGGTTCACCGTATATCGAAAAAAATCTGGATGAACTATGTGACATAACGGGTGGTCTTTGGATTGGTAAATCAGGAACGATGCGTCAGGCGAGAATTATCCGTAATACAAATTTTAAAGCGGGTGGTCATTTGGATTTTGATGATGTGGCAGAGCATCTCGTTGAAGATCGACAGTTTTCTACAAGGGAGCTAAAGCCCGGTGATATTATTTTAGAAAAATCTGGTGGTGGGCCCAAACAACCTGTGGGTCGAGTTGCGCTCTTTCAATTGGACAAACCTGGGTATACCTATAGTAACTTTACTGCTCGGATTCGAGTAAAAGACGCAGGGATGATTGATCCGCGATTCCTCTGGCACTGCCTCCAGAATCTGTATATGAAAGGCGTTACCAACTCCCTTCAGAGACAGACGTCAGGAATTAGAAATCTAGAGACACGGCGTTACGGAAAGTTGTTAATTCCCGTTCCTCCTTTGAAGACACAGAAGCAAATTGTGTCGACTTTGGATCAGGTACTGGAATTGAAAACAAAACGTGATAGCGCATACAAAATTTTGTCTGACTTCGCTCCTGCATTGTTTGACCAAATGTTTGGTAACTCAATTGACCAAAACTTTTTGACAAAAAAATTGAGCGACGTGGTAACCGTTAAGGGTGGGGGTACACCTTCGAAACAAATGGGAAAATTTTGGAACGGAGTGATTCCATGGGTCTCCCCGAAGGACATGGGGGATGAGTTTATTGAGGATACTGAGGATCACATAACTCAAGAAGCAATTGCGGAATCAGCTACAAATCTGATACCTCCCAATTCATTATTGGTGGTTACTCGCAGTGGAATCTTGAAGCATACGGTACCGATCGCGATCACAGCTAGACCAGTGGCGATTAACCAAGATATCAAAGCTCTGATCCCTTCGGCAGAGATCAATCCGATTTTTCTGTATTGGCAATTGCGTGGTTTAGAAAGACATCTGTTAACACTGATCAAAACCGGAGCGACTGTTCAGAGTCTTAACACCGATGCACTGACGGGTTTGGATATTTTGGTGCCTCCAAAAGATAAGCAGGTTGAATTTGTTGAGCTTGTAGAAAATTCGGCAAAAATCCGAGGAAAACAACTGCATCGTGGACAATTGATCGACGAAGCATTTTCAGCTTTGACCGCACAGCTTTTATAGGTGAAATTTCTTGTGGCATTACACGTCTTCATTGATACAAACATATACCTCTCTTTTTATCATTATACCGATGACGATCTTGAGGCATTAAAAAAACTCGTCACAGCACTTGATCAACGCGGTATCGTTTTGTATTTACCTGACCATGCGAGGTCTGAATTTCGACGAAACAGAGAGACGAAAATCGCCGATGCCATTCGGGAATTCCAATTGAGGAACACCGTCTCGAAATTTCCTCAATTGGTTCAGCTCGACGCAAACCACACTGCTTTGAGCGTGGCAGCGAGAGAATTCTCTAAACTCATCTCGAAGGCGGTACAGAACATCAGAGAGGAGGCAGCTCAGGATGGTTTAAAAGCTGATAAAACCTTGGAAGAAATATTCTCTAAGGCAATTGTTCTGGAAACAGCAACAATTATCGATAAGGCTGTCAGAAGAATGGACCTCGGACACCCGCCAGGAAAAAATAATTCATACGGAGACGCGATTTGCTGGCTTTCGCTTTTAGCCAACGTCCCACAAAAAGAAGACTTGTATCTCATTTCAAAAGATTCTGATTACCGCTCACCTTTACACGATGGCGAAATACTTGATTGCCTGAAAGATGAATGGAAAATCAAGAAAAATTCCCAAGTATATCTTTATCCTGACCTATCGCAGTTCTTTAGAGATAAGTACCCTAATATTCAACTGGCCGATGAGCTTGCCAGAAGCCTCGCTATTGACGGTTTCGCGAACACTAGAAATTTTGAGACTACACATAAATCAGTTGCTGTATTGAGCAAGTTTTCAGAATTTACCGATGACGAATTGCGATCGATGCTTCAAGCCGCAATCCAAAATAATCAGATCCATTGGGTTCATGATGACCAGGATGTAAATGAATTCGTAAAATTTCTTTATAATCGCGGGGTACAACTTTTGTCAGACGAGGAGCGTAAAGCGATTGAACAACTTTATCAGGTTCCAGGATTGAATCTAGACGAATTTTAGTCCAGTTCAATCCGCGTATCTCGCACCGATCCGTCCCATCCGAACGAGATGAACCCGATGCACGGCGCGGGTTTGTCATGCTCTTTGATTTTGATGATCAAACTCGAGAATGCATCCGCGAGGTCATCGTGGCGTTCCGAGCCGAAGCCGGTCAGTTGCTCGATCAATTCCTCTGCGCCAATCCGAGGAAAGCGAATTACCCCGTTTTTGATCAGATGACTCGTAAGCGCAAGACGAGATCGCTTATCCGCACCGTGAAGTTTCACGCCCTCGGCCGGGTACCCGTCTTTTTCGAGCATCTGAATTAGTGCGCCTTGATAGCCTACATCTTCGATGAAAATTTTGAGCTTTGCTTTGTCTGTGTGGAGATTTGCCATGGCCTTTACTCGCTCGTAGGTATCCGGAAACCCAAGCCGCTCATTTGTCGGATGCGGTTGGATGAAGATTCGAAGTTTTTTGATTCGTCCGTACACGTGTGCCGTCACCATGGCGGTGTAGTCGGCGGTATCCTTGTCGGAGATCGCCAAATCGATGCCGATCCCCACGTAGCGGAACTTCTCTCCGCACGCTGCCATCTCCGCCTCGTCGTAATACTGAATCCAGTCGCGATGGATCACAGTATCGACCCCAGCGATGATTCTTAATAAGTACTCCCGTTGCCAGGTGATCTCGTCCACCACCGACCGCTTAAATGACTCGACCAATTCGGGATCTGGGAACTTGCCTGGCCACAAACAAATACCTTCGTCATCAAGAAGTGGGAACGATCGGAACACGCCCAACCTTGCGCCAGCCGTGATCTCTCGCTGGAGCCGCATCATGATTCCGTCATCGTGCAGGCAGTTGCCGACGATTACGATACGGGTGTTCACGTCCCCAGCAGGAATGACCTCGCCCATGAGCCATTGGTAGAGTTTTTGGCGGCCATCGCGCGTCCGCACGCTGTCGAGGTTCTCCAGGTCGTCGCAGATGATGAGGTCGGGGCGGTATGCACCGTGACGAAGTCCACGGATGCCTTGCTCGCAGGAAATGGCGGTGATGCGGGCATCGTATTTAGGAATGACGATGCTTCCAGCGCTCCATTCCTCGTCGCGCTCCTCGAATGGACCGAGATCTCGCCGGAGCAGATCGTTGCGCTCCAGCTCACGTTTGAGGTTGGCGAGATACTGTCGTGCCTGTTGCTGCGTCTGGCCGAGGATGACGATGAACTTCTTTTTCTGTTGTCCGAGGATCGCCCAAATCGGATACGAGAGAGTGAAGATTGTAGACTTGGCCGACCCGCGGAACGCCATGAGTACCAACATTGGCAGGGTGTCGTCCTCAGATAGGGCGAACATCTCGCGATGGAACGGCGCGAAGGGATAGCGGACATAATCCGCGAGGTAGGTCAGAAAGAACCACATATGGCTTCCGCGCGTCACCTCGGTACGGATCCGCTGGTCGCGAATCATGAGGTGCACGAGGTCGCTCACCGTCTCAGGGTCCTCATTCGGCAGGGGTAGAAGGTTTGGATTGGTCATAAGGTGGTGGGAGCCTGGCAAGCTCGATGGCGCGACGGATCACCGCCTCTTGCTCCGAAGTTAATGGCTTATCGACTTCTACCTTGGCTTGAATGTTAAGTTTGTCAGCGTAGGCGGGGTGCCGATGGCGCAGCCAGAAACTAATCGCGGAGTAGTTCTGCTCCTTGATGGCTTGGATAAGTTTGGATTCTGCAAGATCCGAGACAAGTTCAACACCCTCGCCAATCGCGTCGTCACAGGCCTTGGCGAATTCGGGATCCTCCTTGCGCCACCGGTAATAGCTCGATCGACTCTGGACACCGGCCGACTGGCAAGCGAGTTGAACGATGGGCGTTTTCCTAAATGCCTCGACAAGCCGAACTTTCTCCGCGTCCCGCTTTGCCTGTGTGCGCCGAGCGTTAGGATGTAGGGTTGGATTTTCCATAGATGCCGCACGAAATACGGACTGCTTTCTGCCCTGTGAGTTTTTCCCAACGCTTGCGAATCACTTCCGCGTACACCGGCGACTTTTCCATGATTCGGCATCGGCGACTCATCTTCGTCGCGGCGATCAACGTCGAACCGGATCCACCGAAGGGTTCAAGGATGATATCATTGCGTTTCGTGAGCACCTTGATGTACGGGATGAGAATTTCCGTCGGCTTGGTGCCAAAGATGACACCCTGGCCGGAATGCTTCTCATCGGACGCACGGAACTCGATAAAGTCCGTCGGACAGTTTTTCTTGCCCTTTTGGTACGGCTCCCATTGTGGCTTTCCGGAGATGGCATAAAGCGCTGTCTCGTATTCCTCCTGGAGCGGTGCCTCTTCGGGATCGAAGTTATACGGCACGTCACCGCCCGCGCCGACCACGGCGATATCGTGCTTGTTGAAAAATTTGTACTTGGATGAGAACCCTTGGTGGCGGTTCTCGAGATGCCAAACGATCATGTTTTTTACCTTCCAATACTTCTCCATCTCGCCCCAGATCGTACGGATATTCTTCCAATTCTCGTACACGATGATCGAGAAGTTGGACGCGGCCACCTTGACCACGCTGCCCATCCATTTTTCCGTAAAGTCGGGCGGCAGAACATCGGTCTCAAGATAGCGGCGATTGCGCTTCGCCCCGAAGCCGGTGACAGCTTGACCCTCCTTTCTCTTCCCATGGAGATAGTCGAGGATGTATGGAGGATCGGTGAAGCACATGTCCGCTCGTTCGCCACCCATGAGTGTGAACATGTCCACCTCAACTGTTGAATCCCCGCACATAAGCTGACTCTCGCCGAGTTGCCATACGTCGCCCTTCTGGATCTCGATCTGTTTGATATCGAGTTTGGCCAGCTCCTTATTGAGGTCGAACATCTCGGGCGTCTCCTCGGCCTCGAAGATTTGGTCGAGCTCGTTCGTTGTGAAGCCGATGTCTGTGAGTAGGGACTCGTCGAACTCGGCCAGGAGTTCCAGGTCGAATTCGCCCGTGTTGCGATTAAGGCGAAGGTTCAATTCCTTCTCGCGCCCAATGTCGGGTATGTTCACGAAGACGACCGGAACCTCGGTCATGCCAAGCTCCTTTGCGATCTCCGCTCGGAAGTGACCACCGATGATGATGTTCTCGCGTTCGGGAGCCGCGTTCACGATGATCGGGTCGACCAGCCCGAACTTTTTGATGCCGTCCTTGAGCTTGGCGGCTTGCTCCGCGTCATGGCGACGCGGGTTGTATTCCGCGAGCTTCAGGGAAGCGAGCGGGACGTACTGAACGGCAATTTTGGTGCCGTCGTGTTGAGTAAGGTTGTGTTTGGCCATATGACTGAATGTGATGAATAAGTTAGTGAGGGAACAAAAAGTGCCCGCTCCGTAGAGCGAGCACGAAAAATCCAAATAGACTTTCGAACTAGCTCTACAGAGCGGGCACGACCGAGGCGATGCCTCTTCGGCGCGTTACCGCGCCTCCTACCGGCCGGAGCCGGAATTAGTGATACACCACGTTGTAGACGTGAAGTTGGAACGATCTACTGGTATTACATCACACCTTGTCCTGGCGTTTCAGAGCCTCGGTGCGCTGGATAAGATCCTTGCCTATGTAGAGAGGCAGGCCATCCCTCGGAATGTAGAAGCGGACGCGTTGGCCTTTGGCGGCGGCATCGGCGACCACCCTGTCCATCCCTTCGATTGGAATCGTGAACTTGAACGTTTGTCCGTCTGGAGCGATTTCGAACCCGTCCGACTGGTGAACGCGGCCGGCCTTCCCGCTTGTAAGGGAACGTCGGACGCCTTCCGCGAAGGTCTTGGGCTTGCGCAGCACGGTCGTGTGGAGGTGGAGGTTCGTGATGATCACCGCCACCTCCGTCTCAGATTCCTGAATCTGAACGCCTGTCGAAGCATCATCCCCTCGGGGGATTGTGGTCGATTTTTCCATAGGTGTTGCGTTCGCGCCATTGGCTGCCCGTCTGCCGATGAATAAAGACATCTCCTCCCTGATTCGTGGCGATTTCCTTTGCGATCTTTTCTGCTGCCTTCTGCGTGGGGACGATGACGGTGTCGCGGGAAGCTTTTTCGCGGCGTACACCCCAGCCGTCTTCGCGTTTCAGAACATGTTGGTTAGCCATAGGATTTTCCTTGTGTGTTAAAACGTGGCTGAAAGCGCCGAATCTCCGCCGCTTCATGAGTGATAGCTTCTTGCGCAGTGGCACAAACCGCGAATCCGAAATGTGTCACACCAGGCCACACATCATCTCGGAGATGATCGAGCAGACGGCCACGGATTCCGCCGTCGCCAATTGCGCGGCCGATGTAGAGCGGTTGAAGCCGTCCGTCAGCTCCGAGGTAGCCGCAGTAATACACGCCGGTCAGGGCGTATTGCCATCCTCCGACACACACCTGCGTGTAGGGATGATGGCCGTTATAGGGTTGAACCATATATGCATGGGACGAATTGGTGTTATGCGCCAGCATGAGTGTCCCAACGTTCATGTGACACGTAATTAAGCACGTGGCCATTAATCGGCTGTGCATGCGGGACGAGAACCATCAACTGTTTCGGCGAGCATATTCCGAGAGTAGAACAAATCGTAGAACAATACAAGGATGTTCTTGACTGAAAGTTATCCACAGCGTATAGTTGTCCACATATGCAGGAGCTCCATCCCACCCAAGCGAAGCTACTTGTTCTCTTGGAAAGGCATCGGCACGAGCAACTCTCCATCCGTGATCTTCAGGAGGAGCTCGGAGTCTCTTCTCCGAGTGTAGTTCTCCACCACATCCGTCAGCTCGAAGAAAAGGGGCGTCTGCGTCGCAATCCTTCTAACCCTAGGGATTACCAGGTCGTTTCCGGCACAGGCGACGCAAAGGTGGCCTACCTGAATCTTTACGGGTTTGCCAAATGTGGACCGAACGGTTCAGTCCTCGACGGCGACCCTATCGAGCAAGTCCCGATCTCAACAAAGATTCTCGGCTTCCCGGCGGGGGGTGCATTCCTGGTAAGAGCTTCTGGAGATTCGATGACGCCGAAAATTCATAATAAAGATCTCGTTCTGGTGAAAAAGTCAGATGACGCGCAGAACGGCGAGATCGTCGTGTGCGTAAATCGAGGTGAAGCGTTAATCAAACGGATTCAAAAATCCGATAACGCCATCATCCTGATCTCTGAAAACAAGAAATACGATCCGTTCGTTGCCGATAAAGATTTTAGGATCGAAGGCGTCGTCCGTGGAGTGATTTCATATTCTTTCTAAGTTTACAGCTCTGAATTGTAACGGCATGATATAGTCTGCACTACAGATATGGAACTTCTTCTCAAAGAGGCGCAGGTGAGCGGCCTACCACATGGTTTGCACCAAGACAAAAAACTGACGTTTAAGGCTATCAATTATTTTTTTGGACCGAATGGTTCTGGGAAAAGTTTGGTTCTTAGAACCGTGACCAAACAGGCGAAGCAAGTAATTACAAATAGCGGTCGAAATCGTGATGGTTATTTTGCACAGTACATCACCGCGTCGCCACAACACGATCTGTATCAGGAGAGCCAGTCAATTTTGGACAAATCGGCAAGCCAGTCGGATCTCGACAGCGAAGAGGTTACGGGACAGACGTTCTATCAGCACCTCGAGGATTATCCAGAAATCAGAATTAAGATTCGTGATGCCCTCCAAAAGTACCTTGGTCGTTACCCAAATCTTCAAAAGCGAGGCGTGAAAAATGTAATGGGGTTTCTGCGTGAAAATGACGAAGAAGTCCCATCGTATTCACCTCAACACGAAAGTGATGGACTACGGCGTTTGTCGTTACTTCTAACCTACGTTTACCACCCAAAGTGTCTTTTTCTTGCAGTGGACGAACCAGAACTTTATCTCCATCCAGACATGATTTCATTCCTTCTTGAGGAGATACACGCTGAAATAGGTTATGGGAAACAGTTCGTGTTTGCAACGCATAATCCCGAAATGATTCGTGTCGGAAACCCCGATACCTATACCTACTCGTACTTCAATCTGAAGGATCGCCTACGTGATACACATATCATTCAAGCAAGCGAAAACGGAGCCGATGTTCTGATCGAGAAACTTGGACCGTTTCTCGATGCAAACAAGCGCGCGTTCCTTTATGCGCCTGTTACACTTTTCATTGAAGGAATGTCAGACGAGATTATTTTCGGCAAACTGAAGACCGATAATAGGGTCGATTGGAGCCGTCGTGTATTTATGGTGAGCACTGGTGGAAATAACATGACATACCAATTCTGGAAATTGTGGCGAAGCTTTGATAAGGAGACTAGGGTCATCTTTGACGCGCCGAAATCCGGCCACGAAAAATCATTTAAAGATGAGATTCTCGCTCCATTCTGTGATGATCTAGGAATCGATAAAGAGTTGTCACTCAAAGAGCAGAAGGCAAAGCTTGAAGAGTACAACATTTATATCGCCGAATATGAAGATGTGCTCCACTTCAGTGGAACGTTCCTCGATTCTGCTCAGGATTATCTGAATGCGCCAGATAGTTTTGATGCATCAAAACATATACTTGTCCTTCAGAAGGCAGTGGATGTCGTTGAGCCAAAGAAAAAGACGCTTCGTTCTGAAGAGGATATCTGGATGAATGAACTTGCCATGCGTGTCCACTCACGTTTGTACAACTCGTCGGACGTTGGTCAGAAAGTCGACGAAGTCATAAAAATACTTCAGGCTGAACACCCCACTTTAGAGATCAGCGGGCCGGATCCCAGTACATCGACCCATCTACTGTATTTGAGGTTTCGAGTAAGTGCTAACCGCCATCTCTTTTTGAAAGTGTCTGATAAGGGTACGGATACTAAATACGGCGTCGAATAATTCGAGGGGTGACGATATCTGTCTCGCCGGAAACAGGCGAACATAAGCCGAAAATTGCCAGTAAGACACTCAACCCCGATACCCCTGTTTTCGTGTGCCAGCATGTATCAGCCGCCCAAAGTTCGATGCGACCGGAGCAGGGTTGGTGAGCACGTAGAAGGGTGCTTGAAAGCGCCTTAATAGACTCCAAGCGAGACCGGGGCACAGATGTAGATGTGCTCGCGGTAGAGCTCGTCCAGCAGGGTGAAGGAGATGCCCCCGTAGTCCATGGCGAGGAGTCCGCGGTCCTGGGCGATGTAGATCAAGTAGACCGCCTGGCGGGAAGGTGGGCGCGAGTCGCGCCTCAGCTTCTGGGGTGCTTCTCGGAGTGCAGGCATCTGGCTTCTCCCTCTGAGCGCTCGGGATGAACGCCGCAATCGATTCCACGAAGTTTCCCTCATGGAATCTCAGCGACGTTATTCATGTACAACCGTACTGAACGGCTGACCAAATGTATAGTGCTTTGCCGGAGCTGTACCAATCTGTTTGACTTGCGTGGCCCAGGTTTTTCCGTAATCACTGATGACCACGGCTTCGTTATCCAGGTGCTGAAGTCGCCGCCAGTCTGTCACCATATAGACCCGATCATCTCCGACCAACTTCACGAGTGATCCGATATTCATGGAGGCCGCTCCACCAATAGGAACGCTGTAGATCTCATTCCCAACCGTCTTCACCTGCGACCAAGAATCAAACCAGGTGAAGTAGGTGGTCTCATCTGGGATGGCATAACGCCAACCATCTTTTACGAGATACACAATCGGGCTTCCCGCCTGCTTCCAAGCCTGAACCTGTGACGTCTTTACGAGGCTGGGACGAATCGTCGCGTGATAGAACTTCCCGTCCGCGCCCGTCCAATACACGTGATTCGCGCCGGAGAGCATGGGGCGTGAGCCATAGCCAATGGTCAAATCCTTTCCTGTTTTTGTATGGCGATACACGATGCGATCTCCGATCAAACCGACTTGGAACCCGTCAAATTCATCCATGACGAGTAGGTCGACATTGTTTGTCGTAGTGCCATTGGTAAGGTCCACGACGTGATTTGCACCTTCGGTACGCGCGTAGAGACGATCGTTCACAACGGCAAACTCATTCTCATGAACCTCTCCCCAGATGCCAACAAAACCTGTACCGGCGAATCGGAGTCTTCCATCAGGATCCAACCATACCGCTGTGCCGTCCTGAATACGCAGGCTCTTTTGTTCGGAAACCGTCCAACTCAGACGACCACCCGAAGACTCATCTGTTGTACGACCGGTCTTGGGATTGAAAATCCGATAGTAGTGATTCCGGAAAAAGGCGATCAACCCGCTTTCCATCACATGTACGCCACGCAAGTCGCCGTCCTTGGCGATCCAAGAGTCCGTAACCACTTTGAGTGTGTCTTCATCATCGGCGTACCACAGCTGAGATGAACCGTCCTTGAAGGTCAGCTGTACAACGACAACGAGCTGTTCGCCCTCTTGCGAGAAAGCGACGACGTCCGTTGAAACAATGTTTGTATTCTTTAGTTGATCCTGTACCGCGTTGGCCAGAAGTCGATCAACAAATGTCTGAAGGAAATCACCCGCAAGTGACCCGAATGAATCTGTGATCTCACGAACGGATTCGACATACTGGGCTTGCGACTCTTCGCCGCGGAGTCCTTCATACATAGTCGCGTAGTCATAGGTGAATGCGCCGATGTAGGCTCCGCCACTCAAAACCTCACCGTAGTGATCAAGCACAGCCAATCCATTTTCTTCAATGGGCGTTGTATAAAAATCCGGGTCGGTGAGGTCAATAAACGTTGGGTACTCAAACGCGAGCCCACCACGCAGATACAGCGTCTGGCTCCCATCGTTTACAAGAAGGCCATCTTGGAATTTTACCGGACCAACAAAGCCTTTCGCGATGGATGTTCGCTCAACCTCATGGGTTCCATAATTCCAAACGGCTTCCGACGTTACGGCAGACAATGGATAGAACGGTTGACCTGAATCAACCAGGGTAAGTGTTGCGGCAGAGATTCCAGGGGCGTTCCCCAGGAAAAGTGCAAGCAAGAGGAGGGATGAGGCAAGTCGTTTCATAGCGAACAAAACTAGCCTATTTTCCTAAATACGTCAACCTTTCAAGACTGCTTTTAGGTACTGTCCAGTGATACTCCTCTTTATCTTCACAATATCTTTAGGTGTACCAACGGCCACTACTTCTCCCCCCTTAATGCCCCCGTCGGGTCCCATGTCGATCACCCAGTCAGCGCCTTTCACGACGTCGAGGTTGTGCTCGATGATGACGACGGTGTTCCCTTTGTCGACCAGCTGGTGCAAGACGCCCAGGAGCCGCTTGATGTCTTCGAAGTGAAGACCTGTCGTGGGCTCGTCCAGAATGTAGAGTGTCCGGCCGGTGGCGCGACGAGAAAGCTCGGTGGCGAGTTTCACGCGCTGAGCCTCTCCGCCGGAGAGCGTTGTGGCGCTCTGTCCAAGGCGCAGGTATCCCAGTCCCACCTCGTGCAGGATGTTGAGCTTATCAAAGATCGCCGTCTGATCTGCGAAGAAGCGACGCGCCTCCTCCACCGTCATGTTGAGCACATCGGCGATGTGTTTTTGTTTGTAGTGGATCTCAAGCGCCTCTTGGTTGTAGCGCGTGCCACGGCACTCGGAACACTCGACGTACACGTCGGGCAAGAACTGCATTTCAATCCGACGCATGCCATCTCCCCCGCAGGCTTCACAACGTCCTCCACCCTTCACGTTGAAACTAAACTTGCCGGCGTCAAACTTGCGCATCTTCGCTTCAGGTTGATCTGTGAAGAGATCTCGGATCGCCGTGAAGACGCCGGTGTACGTTGCTGGGTTGGAACGCGGGGTTCGACCAATCGGCGACTGGTCCACCGCAACGACCTTGTCGATGTTCTCAATGCCGTGGATTGCCTTGTGGTCACCCGGATACACCTTGGCGCGGTAAAACTTCCGGCTCAGCGCCTTGCCTAAGATATCCAAAATGAGCGTCGACTTTCCCGATCCTGAAACGCCTGTCACGCAGACAAGTTTTCCAAGTGGGATATCGACGTCGACGTTCTTGAGGTTGAACGCGGTTGCCCCTTGCACGGTAATCTTCTTGCCATTTCCTTTGCGGTACTTCTTCGGGAGCGGAATCTCTTTCTTGCCCGTGAGGTATTGGCCCGTGAGCGAATCTTTATTCTTCTTGATCTGGGCAGGCGTTCCTTCCGCGACGATCTGTCCGCCGTACTCGCCCGCACCCGGACCCACATCAAACACATAGTCGGCCGCCTCGATCATGGCCTTATCGTGCTCGACGACGATGACAGAGTTGCCAAAGTCTTTCAGCGCACGGATCGTTTCAATGAGATGGTCGTTGTCGCGTGGGTGCAGACCGATGGAGGGCTCATCCAAAATATAGATAACACCGGAGAGCTGACTGCCAAGCTGGGTCGCAAGCCGCACGCGCTGGCTCTCTCCGCCCGAAAGCGTCATCGCACTACGGTCGAGGGTGAGATACCCAAGGCCAACCTGCATGAGCTGGTCGATGCGAGCCCGCACCTCCTTGGCGACGCGCTCCACCACAAGACGCTCCTCATTCGTGAGTCCCTTTTCCACCTTCGCCACCTTCTTGCCCGCCATAGCCTTGGCGAAGGCGGGTTCCACCTTCGCTACCTTCTCAAAAAATTCCTTCACTTCCTCCACGGGCATATTCACGACATCCGAAATCGATTTGTCTGCAATGGTGATCGCCAACACCGATGGCTGGAGACGTTTCCCCTGACAACGGGGACATAGCATGCGGCGCATATAGCCCTCGAGTTCAGCACGGACATACTCAGAATCCGTTTCGCGGTACTTCTGCTCAAGTTGGACGAGGATTCCAGGGAACGTCACCATCTCACCCTTGTACGAGTACTCGTCATCACCCGTTCCGTTCAGAAGCAATTCTAATTTTGCCTTGGCGATTTTGCTGATGGGCGCGTCCATGGGGATGCGATGTTTCTTCGCGACCAGCTTCAAGATGTCCATGTAGCTCGTCTGGTTGCCGGCAATGCGCGTCCATGGCCGCACGGCTCCCTCTTCAAACGTGAGGCGACGGTTAGGGATCACGAGATCCGGTTCAAGCACAAGCTTCTCCCCTAGGCCCGTACATTCTGGGCAGGCACCGAACGGAGAGTTAAACGAGAAGAGTCGCGGTTCAGGTTTAGGAAGGTTGAGGTTGCAGTTGGTGCACATGAAACTTTGAGAGAGGGTGGACTCGTCTCCGTTGTCGTCGTTCAAAAGCGTCACGAAACCATTGCCATACTCAAGGGCTTTCTGAACTTGCACGGTCACCGTTTCCATGGAGTACGTCTGAGTCGGGTCAAAATCGAATATGACGACGTCGATGTCGTGATCCTTCTTCTTATCTTTGCGCATCGTGAGCGCCTCTTGCGTGTCCATCAAAAATCCATCAAAACGCACACGCGTAAACCCGGCATTGAGCGCGCCCTGCAAGGCAGGTTTGTGCTCGCCTTTAAGTTGGTGAACAACGGGAGCCAAGAGGAGGATACGGTTTTCCCCGAGCGACTTGCTCACCTGTGTCACGATCTGCGGAAGTGACTGCTCAGACACCGGTGCGCCACATTTTGGACAATGCGGTCGGCCGGCACGCGCGAACAAGACGCGTAAAAAATCATAAATCTCCGTCACGGTCCCCACGGTAGAGCGCGGGTTGTGCGACGAAGATTTTTGGTCGATGGCGATCGTCGGCGAGAGACCAAGGATCTCATCGACGTCTGGTTTGTCTTGAAGCTCAAGGAACTGACGGGCGTAAGAAGACAGCGACTCCATGTAGCGGCGCTGACCTTCGGCGTAAATGGTGTCAAAGGCCAGAGAGGATTTCCCCGAACCGGAAAGACCGGTAATGACGACGAGCTGATTCTTTGGGATGTCGACACTGATGTTCTTGAGGTTGTGAACGCGGGCTCCTCGAACAGAAATCTTGTTGGACATAATAAATCTTCACAGCCCCTTTCCTGCCCGCCATAGCTTCAGCGACGGCGGGAGGGGCGTCGAACACGGACGGGGCTAAAGCCCCTATGAAATCTGTGGCTATAAAGCGCTCGCCACACTACCACAAAACAAAACACCGGGCAAGAGTTGCGCCCGGTGCATGAAATCTCAATCGTTCACTGTCACGCAATCGTTCCCCTGTAAAGAGACAAACTCCGTCCAAGATTCAACACGTGGTTCTAGTTGGTTGCTCCGACACTGTGTCTTTCCCTCCACCTCAACTTCGCAAGGATCATCATTGCAAATCGAAGTAAGCGACAAATCGCCGGTATTTACCTGAGCTAAACCGTAGGCGACATTATGCACTCCGTGATTGCGAATAGCTTCTAAATCCGCGGTTTGTTGAGCGTTCACGACCTCTGGCACTGTGTCGTAATCCTCGCAGTCATTAATCTTCGTACAATCAATCTGTAACATGGCACATGTGCCAGAAGACGTAAGCGCATCAATTGGACCGTTGATTCCATCCATCATGGATCCGGCTTTCGTCCAAAAGCATTGGTTGATGATGGGCACGGAAACATTCCTCTGCCACTCACCCGCGTCTGGCCAGAAATTCCGCACACGCGTCGTGACCTTTCTCGTAACAGGTTTGCTTTTCTCTGGGAGCGACAACTGTGCGCACACGCTTGAACTGGGCTCAATAAACAGATTCCCCACAACGATCTGGCCACATGAGAGACACTGACCACCCGTTACATTGATAAAGCACTTGGTGAACTGGTTGGCATTTTCAGATGTCAGAACCGGGGGCGGAGTCGGGCAGGAGTCATAGGTGCATGTTGTTCCATCTGGCAACGATTCGCCCTCCCAATCTTCTACGACTTTCGCGACGTCTCCACATTTTGTACCAGTAGCATCTTCGAGCTTATACGGCTTCCCAGCTTTGGGATCCTCTGACCTAAACGTGCTTCTATTGTGCGGTGACCCTGGGTACGGCCCGCCGTAACCATTGTCCCCTGTAAGATACCCACAACTCGTGCCCGCCGTAACCAAGCCAATCTGCTTGATCATCGGAAATCTCGGCACTTGCAATTTTAACAGTTGCGGGTTGATCGTGGCCAACAGAAGGTAGGTCCCCAACAAGAGCACCAGGCCGGTGACGGAATTTTGGATGAGCTTCTTGGCCTTGCCCACCTGATCCGCGCTCAACCCTCCCAACGTCCAGCGCAATCCGGCAACCATGATGAAGACAATGGCAATGGTCGTGGCGGTACCGATGAGCCAGGTGTAGACCTTGGAGATGTACTCGCCCAGATCCCCCGTCACCTGCAGTCCCCCGATGGATGTCGAGAGCGTTACCTTGGCCGCCTTGGAGGAATCAGGATAACAGTAATATCTGCCATTCATGCATTCCGGCGGCTGATACTTTTTATCAGGCTCACCCTTTTGCTTGGTGCATTCATCGGCGGTAAAGCAATTGATATTTTGGCTTGGCAACTGATTGGACGAGGTTGCACAAACTGCCATTTGATACCCAGGATAGTCCTGCGCACAAAAAGTACGACAGTCTGAAGCGGGTATCTCCAAATCTGTTCCCTGCGCATACGAAACGGCTCCTTCTTTGCTTTCGCACCAACATTCGCACGTATCTTCGGCGGCGAACGTCTCTACGGGAGCAACAAAAGACGTCGCCGTGATGAAGACAAGTCCGATCGTGAACAAAAGTCGACGACGTTGCATAGCTATTCCTCTCGATTCAAAACGGATTGAATGATCGCGTCCAAAATATCTTTCGGGATCGCGCCGGCAATACGGTTGCCGTTCACGAAAAACGTCGGTGTCCCGCGCACGCCAGCTTCGACACCCGCTTGATAATCTTCAATGACCTCATCTGCATACCGACCCGAATCCAAGCAGGTCTCAAACTGATACGCGTTCATGTTGAGCTCGGCGGCAAACTCGACCAAGCTCTCCTGTGTCAAGCCCGATTGGTTTTGATAGAGCTTGTCGTGATACTCCCAAAACTTTCCTTGATCCTGCGCGCATTCCCCTGCTTCCGCGGCCTTTTGCCCAATCGGATGAATATCTGAAAGCGGAAAATCTCGATACACGAAGCGCACATCTTCAGGATACTGGTTGGCCAGCTCGCGCACGATGAAACTCGATTCACGCGAGTAAGGACATCCGAAATCCGCAAACTCCACAATGGTCACGGCAGCCGAGCCAGACCCCAAACTCGGATCATCAAACGTCGCAAGATCGAATATCCCATCTGTGACGGGCTGGCTCGCCAAGACGGCGCTCGTGGAAAACATGGAATTGAAACTCAAGGAGGAATAGTCGATGTCCCCTGAACGAATGAGGTTGACATAGTGCACCACGCGCACTACAAAAACTCCCAACAGCCCCAAGACCGCGAGCGTGACAATCGTGGCGATAAGGCCACGGCGACGATGGATGTGTGCGTCTGCCTCCATAGTTCGATATGACTCACTATAAATAGCGTGGATGATAGAAAAAGTATATCATGGAATTGACCAAATGAGGGTTCTCTGATAGCATTTCGACGAATCAAAAATCCGTACCCGTAGTGGGTAACGTCGAACTATGAACGTCGAATCGATCCTCAACACATCGCAAATTATCCTCGCCATTCTTCTCGTCGCCGCGATCCTTCTACAAGCTCGTGGCACGGGACTGGGCGCGGCATTCGGTGGCGGCGGAAACGTCTATCGAACAAAACGGGGAGCTGAAAAGAAACTCTTTCAGCTCACCATCGTGCTGTCCATTCTATTCTTTGGAGTCGCTCTGGCGAATGCTCTTGTCTAAAGAGCGCGCCCGCACTTGTGCCAGACATACGCACATTCTTTAAACGAGACAGGGATCCGAAATCCAGAGCCCATGACCTCACCATGCGTCAGGTCTTTGCGGTACGAAAGATGAAGGGTTTCCCCTCGTGGAAGCAGTGGCAACAGCTCCCTGGCATCCTCACGCAAACAGAACGCCGCATCCTAGGCGGAGCCATCGTTGTTCTCATCCTCTCGATTCTCGGTTGGGGTGGCACGTATGTCGTGAGCCACCGCGTAGAAATTCCCGCGGTCGGCGGACAGTACACGGAAGGACTTATTGGGGAACCACAGTTCATCAATCCTCTGTACGCCATCCAAAGCGATGTCGATCAAGATCTGGCGAGCCTCATCTACTCCGGGCTCATGCGCTGGGATCCAGAGGAAGGATTCATTCCCGATCTTGCCGAGTCTCTCACCATCAATGAAGACGGCACGGTCTATACCCTCAAGATTCGTGACAACGCCAAGTTCCACAATGGCGAGGATGTGCGTGCGCGCGATGTCCTCTTCACCATCAATGCCATTCAAAACACCAGCTACCGCAGTCCCCTCGCTGACCAATTCTACAACGTGACCGTGGTACAAGAAGACGACAAAACGGTTTCGTTTGTTCTGGAGGGTGCATTCGCGCCGTTTGTCCAATCTCTCACCGTGGGGATTCTCCCGGCCGGACTCTGGGCGGAGATCCTTCCGCAGAACGCGCCACTGGCCGCCCTCAACCTTCAGCCGGTCGGTTCCGGTCCCTATGAGTTCGCGGAATTTTCCAAAGACAAAAAAGGATCCATCCGAAGTTACACGCTCAAACGCAACGACGACTATTACGCGCAGGCACCGTATATTGAAGAGTTGACCTTCAAGTTCTATCCAGACGCCATCGCGCTTCAAGAAGCTCTCGCAAATAAAAATGTTGAGGGGGCGAGCGTGGTCGGATATGAGGCTCGTGAGGATGTTCAGAATAACCGCAACGTCGAGCTGGTCGAACCCTTCAGCCTGCGTGAGACCGTACTCTATTTCAACCAAAACTTGAGTGTCGCTCTCAAAGATCTCTCTGTGCGCCAAGCGATCCAAAAGGCGATCGACAAATCCACTCTCGTGAACGACGTGTACGGGGAGTCCGCCCGTGTCATCCACGCGCAGATCCTCCCGGGCCAAGTCGGATATGACGAAACCCTCGTCGACACCTACGATCCAAGCGTAGCCAATACGCTTCTGACCGACTCCGGATACGCACAAGAAGAAGGCTCAGACATTCGGCTGTTGAAATCCTCCCTGCAGTCAGAGGAAGAACCCGGAAAAACGTTGCGTCTTACTCTCACAAGCACTGACCTGCCTGATATGCGCCTGGTCGCAGAAAAGATCCAAGGCAACCTGCGCGCGATCTGGATGGAAGTGGAACTCTCCTTCGTCTCCCCTGAACTGATCGCCACCGACGTGATCGCCCCGCGCAACTTTGAACTCCTCCTCGCCCCAATCCTATTCGAGGCTGATCCGGATCCGTACACCTTCTGGCATTCCTCCCAAAGTAAGGGGTCGGGCCTCAATCTCGTCGGATACAGTAACAGTGAAGTCGATACACTTCTGGTCGAGGGTCGCGCCTTGACGGACACCACGGCTCGCGCAGAAAAATACAAAGCGTTTCAGGCTCTCCTTGCCAAAGATCTTCCCGTCCTGTATCTCTATCAGTCGACCTACGGCTACGCGCTTCCCAAAAAGCTCCAGCACCCGGGAATCGAGCAGATCGTAATCCCCTCTGACCGATTCTCGGACATCACGAGTTGGTACATCAAAACAAAAAAGGCCCTTCGGTAACGGGGGGCGCCATGCGGATGTGGCGGAACTGGTATACGCGTACGTCTCAGAAGCGTATGGTGCAAACCTTGAGGGTTCGAGTCCCTCCATCCGCACCAAAACAACAACGATGACCTTTTGCCAAAGAGATGAGCCAGCGCTCGTCTCTTCCCAAAAGATCACCCCCGTTTCCCTCGTCCCTTCACAACTGAATATTCCAACTTGCCTCAATTCCCTAAATTCTCTATTCCCTTTTTTCTTTTTTATGGTTCAACAACAATCACCACGTAAGCCCGGGCATCAGCCTGGCAAACCCGGACATCGACCACCGGGCAAACCTAAGTTCAAAGGTCGAGTCTTTCGATCCAACCGACCAGGACAGTACCAGGATCCACAAGGACAAACACAAACCAAAGTGATCCGCTCTCCCGCCGGTGACAAACTTCGCATCATGGTCCTCGGGGGCTGTGAGGAGGTCGGTCGCAACTGCACGCTCATCGAGTACAAGAATGACATCATCCTTGTGGACATGGGTCTCCAATTCCCTGAAGAGGACATGCCCGGTGTGGACTACATCATCCCCAACATGAGTTATCTCAAGGGGAAGGAAAAAAACATCCGCGGCGTGATCATCACCCATGGTCACTACGACCACATCGGTGCCATCCCGCACACCGTCCCCAACATCGGCAACCCGCCGATCTACGCTCTGCCCATGTCCGCGGCCATCATTAAACGCCGCCAAGAGGACTTCCACACGCGCCAGCTCAACGTGAAGATTACGAAAGTGAGCGACGTTCTGCGCCTGGGAAACCTCACGGTCTCCTTCTTCCACATCAACCATTCCATTCCCGACGCCGTGGGTATTGTGATCGACACCCCCATGGGCCGTGTCTGCCATACCGGCGACTGGAAATTCGATTTCCATCCCGAAGGCACCGAGCACGCCGACTTTCAACAAATCGCGGCGCTCGGAAAAGAAGGTGTGCTATGCCTCATGGGCGACTCTACCAACGCCAACCATGAAGGCCACCAGATCTCCGAGAAAGTCATTGGTGAAGAACTCACGACGATCATTGAGAAAGCTCCTGGTCGTGTCATCATTGGCACGTTCGCGTCACTCCTTGCCCGCGTAAAGCAGATTATCGAAGCTTCCGAGAAACTCGGAAAGAAAGTTGCCATCGACGGCTACTCCATGAAGACCAACGTCGAGATCGCCAAGACCATGGGGTTCATCAAGTGCAACCAATCGACTCTCATCAAGCCCGAACAGATGGACGGCTATCCCGATGAAAAAATCGTGCTCATCTGCACGGGAGCTCAAGGCGAGAAGAACGCGGCTCTGAACCGCATCGCCAACAACGAGCACCGCAATGTTCGCGTCCGAGAAACCGATACGGTGATCTTTTCCTCATCGGTGATCCCTGGAAACGAAGGCTCTGTGCAACGCCTCATGGACACGCTTTATCGCAAGGGCGCCAACGTCATCAACTACAAAATGATGGACGTGCACGCCGGCGGTCACGCCAAGAAAGAGGACATCAAGCTCATGCTGGCGCTCTTCAAACCAAAATACTACGTCCCCATCGAAGGCAACCACTTCCTCCTGCGCGAGAACGCGAAAGTCGCCTACTCCATGGGATGGGCAAAAGAGAACGTCTTCATCGTTGACAACGGACAAGTCATGGAGTTCTGGAAAGACGGTGGCGTCCTCACGAACGAAAAAGTCCCGACCGATTACGTGTTCGTCGACGGACTGGGCGTGGGCGACGTCTCCCAAGTCGTTCTGCGTGACCGCCAAGTCTTGGCCGAAGACGGCATGGTGATCGTCATCGCCCAGATTGAAAAGAAGACTGGCAAGATCGTGGGCTACCCAGACATCATCAGCCGCGGCTTCATCTTCATGAAGGAGCATCAAGAGCTCATCAAACAGACTCGTGACCAAGTGAAGAAAGCCATCGACGACAACGATCCAAAATCGGCCGCCGACCCCAAGTACACCCGTGATCGCATCCGCGACGAGATCGGCAAGTTCCTCTTCCAAAAGACGGAACGAAGACCAATGATTCTCCCGGTGATTATCGAGGTGTAACGAAAAACCGCTCCCATCGGGGCGGTCTTTCGTTACACACGAGCTACTCGTACACACGATGGTCGCCGATCGCATGCAATACAATGGTCGATTGACCTTCAAAAGTAAAAATAGCTCGGTGGCGATAATCAATGGAAAAAGCCCAATATTCACGAAGCGCTCCTTCCAATTTATGTGTTTTTAACAAAGCGGCGAACGGATCTTTCTTGAAAATGGTGAGTCGCTCTTCTACAGTGCTGCGTAATGAAACAGGCAAGCGTTTTGCATCACGCTTAAAGTGTGGTGTGAAAAGGACTTCCATATGTCCTATTTCCAAAGATTTTTCACGTTGGTAAGTTTTTTTGCTTTCCCTTTCTTATATTCGGCTCGGCTCTTATCGAGTTCAAGAACCAGATAGCCGGATAACCACTCACGGACAAGGTGTCGAAAAAACTCGCTCTTAGACGCAAAATGTAAATCTTTGACGCCACGCTCGATTTCCTTGGTGAGACTCGCAGGAAGTGAAATGTTTACAATCGTGCGCATAAATAAACGTGTAACTCTTTTTGTTACAGTAGCATTCCTCCTCTCTTCAGTCAATAATAATCCTGCGTCTACAAGGGCTGTTGTTTGGCAGAACACCCGGAGGATGCTAATGTTTACACACATTCGAGATTGTCTCGCGGCCTCGGGCCACCGCAAGGGGCTCGAGGAATTTTTTTGGAAAAATCTCTGATTGGCGAAAAAGAGATAAATCGATATACTGGTCTTGTATGACATATATGTGCACCACCGTCATTACCCAGGAAGGAAAGTGGTTCGTTGCCCACTGTGTTGAGCTTGGTGTTGTCTCTCAAGGAAAGAATGTCGAGGAAGCGCAGAGGAATCTCAAGGAAGCCGTCGGGTTGTACGAAATGAGCTAACCAACTGCCTCAGAAGGGGCAGTTTTCTTTTTGGGTGTCGATTGCTATGATGCTCTGCGTATGCAACGCATCCTCACGGCCCTACAACCCTCTGGAATTCTCCACATCGGGAACCTGTTTGGCGCCATTGAACCCATGGTGAAGCTTCAGACTGCCGGAAACCCACCTTCGCCCTCCGGGCTTCGGCGGGCAAGTGAAAATCTCCTCTTCATCGTCGACTATCACGCCATCACGGTGCCACAAGATCCCGAGCAACTTCGTCGAAACATTTTGTTCGCGACGGCGACGTACCTGGCCGTTGGCATCGATCCAGCAAAAACGATTCTCTTCCAGCAGTCGCGCGTAAGCGAGCACACCGAGCTTGCATGGATCTTGAACTGCCTCGCAACAACAGGAGAGCTGAAGAGAATGACTCAGTACAAAGATAAAGTTAGTAACTTGACCGAGGCAGCTCAAAAAGTTGCAGAGCGTGAAGCTAAGAAACGAAACAGTAGAAGCCTTGGCCCCTTCGAGGAAGAAATTGCTGGAGGACTAAGCGTCGGTCTCTTTGACTATCCGGTGCTTATGGCGGCAGACATCCTACTCTACGACACCAATCTCGTACCTGTGGGTAGGGATCAAGTGCAGCATCTTGAACTAACTCGAGATTTGGCAGAACGATTCAATAATAGATTCGGGAAGACTTTTGTACTTCCAGAGTGGGCCATTCAAAAAAAGGGTTCACACATAATGGGACTCGATGACCCGGAAAAGAAAATGTCCAAGTCGGCCAGCAGTGAGAAGAACTTCATCAGCCTCATGGACGACGAGACAACGGTGCTGAAGAAAATCAAGTCCGCCGTAACCGACTCTGAATCAACCATCACCTACGACGAGAATCGCAAAGGCCTCGCCAACCTCCTGACCGTCTACTCGCTCGTGACTGGACAGACCATCGACCAAATCGTCGCCGACTACGAAGGTAAGGGCTATGGCGATTTCAAGGTTGGGCTCGCGGGAGCCGTAAGTGCATACCTCACGCCATTGCAAGAAAAAATCCGTGGCTACCTAGAAGACGAGCAGAAGCTCCTCGCGATCCTCGACGACGGTGCCAAGCGTGCCAAGGCTCTCGCAAGCAAAAAAATGGTCGACGTCCGTCAAAAAATCGGCGTAAAACTCTAGGACATTGACCTTTCCCCTCAAATCCGTTATCCTCCCGATGTCCTTATGGATGGTCGGATGGCTACGTGCGGCAACGCGCGAGGAAAGTCCGAACACCCGTTTCATCGCAAGATGGAACGACAAAAAGAATCGCTAACGGCGATCAGGTATACGAATCCGGGTTCGCGGAATTGGAGAAATCTATTCCCTGACTCCTGACTCAAAACCTAGGGAAAGTACCACAGAGACAATACTAGCCAAACGTGTCCACCTTCGCTCGGCTTCGCCGAGCTTCGGCGGATGCCTTCGGCAAAACGTGAAAAGTGAGATGACGTCGCAAGGCCACATCTCTCGCTCCATGGCGACATGGAAGCGTGGCAAACCCTCCTGGCCTCCATATCAGAAATGAATGAGTGGCCAGTCCACCATAGCTCCGCAAGGAGCGACGGTGGGTTTGGTGAAAGAGCAAATTTGGTAGCTCGATTGAATCGCCCAGCAATGGACGATCAAGATAGATTGCCATCGACCTGCCTCACGGCAGAGAACAAAATTCGGCTTATAGGCCACTCCGTAAGGACACCAAAGAATCTCGCCTCCGGCGGGATTTTTTGTTACGATACTCACACTACCTGTAGTGAGTAACATCGAACTATGAAGCGATCCGAACTGACGTTTACGCTCGCGCTCGTCCCGTTTGATTATCTTGCACTCTTGGCCGCCGGCATCGCCGCGTACTTCTCGCGGTTCCATCCTGCCTTCACGGCCGTGCGTCCAGTCATCTTTGATCTCACCCTGGAGGGCTACCTCAAGGTGGTGACACCGATGATCATCGTGTTTGTGCTTGTGTTTGCCGCCGCCGGATTGTATGGCGTCACACGCCGTTCGATCGCCAGCGAACTCTCTCGTATTGCCCTGGCCTGCTCGGCGTCCATGGCGCTTGTGTTTGCGATCACTTTTTTCTCTCGTGTCTTATTTGAGTCGCGCTTCATCGCGATTGCCGGATGGGGTCTGGCGATTATCTTTGTCTCCTTGGAGCGCCTCGCCGTGCGGGCATTACAACGTTCACTTTTACATCTGGGAATCGGCACGCACAAAATCGTGATCATCGGAAAGACGAGTGCCTCTGAGGCTCTCATCGCGGAGTTCACAAAGAAAAAACGTTTCGGGTTTCAAATCGTTGGTCAACACAAAAATTTCACGAAAGCCCTCGCCAAAGAACTACGAGAAATGAAACGCGGCGACAAGATCGACGAGATCGTTCTGGCAGATCCGGAAGCGTCGCGACAAGAGACGCTCGAAATCATCGCCTTCACGGAAAGTGAGCACCTCGGCTTCCGGTATTGTGCCGACCTCTTCACCGCGGCGATTGGCCGCTCCATCATTCACACGTACGCGGGCATTCCGGTCATCGAAGTTCAAAAGACGCCACTGGATGGTTGGGGGGCGATCTACAAGCGCCTCTTCGACGTGGTCGCTTCGCTCGTGCTGATCGTCCTGGCCTCGCCGATCATGCTCGCCACCGCCATCGCGATTAAACTCGATTCGCGTGGCCCGGTGTTCTTCGCCAAGCTCGACGATGGGAGCGTTTCCCGTCGCGTGGGACAAGGAGCGCGGTCATTCACCTATTTCAAATTCCGTTCGATGCGTCCGGGAACCCACGCTCTGCGCTACAACGAACTTGCACAGGCTGACACACGCCACGGCTCGCCACTCGTAAAGATCAAGGATGATCCGCGTGTCACGCGCGTGGGAAAATTCATCCGCAAGTTTTCTATCGATGAGCTCCCGGAGTTCTTCTTGGTCTTGGCAGGATACATGTCTCTTGTAGGTCCACGCCCCCACCTCCCCGAGGAAGTCGACAAGTACAAGCCCGAACAGCGCAAAGTCCTCACCATCAAGCCGGGCATCACCGGCATGGCCCAAATCTCCGGCCGCGCGAACCTGGACTTTGATGACGAAGTGAGACTAGATACCTACTACATTGAACACTGGAGCCCCTGGCTCGATCTCTATATCCTGCTCAAAACTCCCTTGGTCGTCCTGTTCGGACGAGGAGCATCCTAAAGTCAAAACCGTCCTGAGTTTATCGAAGGCCGGTTTTTGGTTGGCGAAAAAGTCAAGAATTGCTAGGATACGGCTGTATGACCTGGGACTACGATGACAAAGCGTTCCAAAAACAAGCAAGCGCCGATCCTGTCTGGGGCCTCGAGCGTTTGATTCTCTACGGCGGACCCGAGGTAAAACTCAACCGTCATCTCTTAGAGCAATACCTGCCACAACTCAACATCCCCGAAAACCGTCGCGCCTTTCTTGAGCTGCTCGTATGGAACAAACCATTCTAACGACCAGACAAAAACACGACCGACGGCTCTATTTCTTCAAAAAAGAAAACGAAGAGCTAAAAATGGAATTTAGCCGATATCCATTTCACCAACTTGAGCCAGTCCAAGTCATCAATGGAATCCGAGTGGATGGCCTGCGAGACATCGCGGCCAATAAGCTGGCAGCCCTGCTCGACCGGTTTGATCCCAAGGACTTCGTCGATCTCTACTTCCTCTTGCAAGATCGATCGCTCGACGAAATCCGTCTGGACGCACAAAAAAAATTCGCCCTCACGATCTCACCGTTGTTCCTCGGAAGTGAGCTCTCGAAGGTAAAGCGGATCGAAGCTCTCCCACGCATGGTAAAACCGCTGACCATTGAGGAGCTACGAACATTTTTCACCGAACAAGCACGACATCTCATGCCGAACGTTCTGGAGACATGAACTCTCTCATTCACATCACAAAACCGACACAAGTCGGTTTTTGGTTGGCGAAAAAGGCAAGGATTGGTAGGATACCCCGGTATGAAAGCCCTTGCTTGGATCCAATCAACTCAACCCACAGAACCGCCTTCTGACGTCTATTGCCAAACTCGTGACATCGTCCAAGCGAGGGTTGAATCAGTTCGGTTAACCTTATTGGATAATGGTTGGGACGAAGCGACGGCCGCGCTCATTGTTGCCGTATTGGGCGAACTTACGAGCAACGCCTTTGACCATAACATCGGGCAGTGGCCAGATGTTCCAGGATGTTGGTTTGAAATGACCATAGGTGAAAACAGTATCTCTGTGACGGTCGCGGATCGAGGACAAGGCGTCCGGTCATCCCTCGAGCGTGTTCGGCCAGGAATCGATGACCACACAGCGATGCGCATCGCGTTTACTGAACACGTCACAGGCCGTGCACCTGAAAAGCGAGGAAACGGATTGAAGTTCGTGCTCAATGCCTTAAACGAGTTACCCGCGTTCCAATTCACCTACCAATCAGGAACGGCAGAGTTTCTGCTCAGCGGCAAATCCGACCCGACATCCGCAGAGTTCTCCATCGTCAATCAACAGATGCCCGTTCGTGGTGTCATCGCCACGATTAATATCCAACGTCTATGAAACTCCAGATGGAAAAATTCGGTACGATCCTGATTTCCCGTCCTGCCGGCCGCGAGGCAGCACTGGCAGCATTGGCGTACTCGATTCCCAAGGAAGGCAATGAAGAAATCGTACTGGACTTCACGAACGTCCAGGTACTCACTCCCTCATGGACAGACGAGTTCCTTCAAACACTCGAAGGACATCTAGGAAAGAATCGAATCAACATCATCGAAGGCGCTAACCCAAGCGTTCAAATGACCATGAAGACCCTGCGCGAACTCGCCTAGTGGTCGCTACTTGTAGTGAGCCTGTCGCCCTTCGATGTAACTCAGGGCGACCATGAAGTATTGAATGGTCGAACTATGAAACTGGCGCTTGTCCACGATTATTTGATCCAGGACGGAGGAGC
>JBBTRQ010000010.1:0-27746 GCA_038065075.1 Patescibacteria group bacterium | reverse complement strand
CTGAGATACACCGAAGGCAACGCCGTCCTCATCGTGGATCGTGGCGACAAGCTCTTTTTCCCGCATCGACACGTTTGGTATCCTTTGCGAGACGAGGCGACGTATGAGGCCATGCCCTCGATTCTCGAATCGACCACGCTCTATTACTACGGCATCACGTTTCCACAGACGGATCTGGACTACCTCAACGACTCGCGCCTCAAGCGCATGGGGTTGGGGATTGAGATCGTCCAGACGTACGCAGATGAGTCACTCTATCGCCTTTTCAAACCATGAACTTTCTCACACGCCTCACTCAGCTTCTTCTCATCGCCATCCCATTCGTGATCATGGGCTGGCTTTTGAATAAGTGGTTCGTGCTCTATCCGTTGGGCGTCTTTGTTGTCACCCACGAGGTTGGGGATAGCTCGCCGTTCATTGATGAGCTCAAGCCAGAGACTCGAGTCGGGGAGCTCTATCAGACCGAACAAGGTGATGTCGTTCAGGCTATTACCGCCGACCCCGCCTTCTTCTTTCTTCATCCACACCGAAAAGAGTTCTTCGAGCTAGTTGTTTTTGATGTGTGGTTCCAAAACGAGTCGTTACCGATCGTCGAGCTTGGAGGACTCGCGGGGGTGAATCCGGAAACCTACACGCTTCTCCCGCTCCACAACCGTCTCATCGACGAGTCGGATTGGAACCGAATCGACGAGGACGGGCTTGTGCTACTCCAGCGAGAAAAGACCTATGGTTCGATCAAGGACTTTTTTGCGAATCCGCCTTCGCGTGACGATGTCGCCGTCTACCGCACGAACCTTGATATCCCGTATCGTCAGGATGACTACCAGCCGACATCGGCCACACAGACGATCGATGTTTCATTGCGCGGCCACCACGAATTCAAAACGTACATCAAGGACGAGACGCTCTTCTTCACATTTAGCTACATGGACATGAATCGCGACGAGGGTGAGGACGTCGTGCAGGTCACGATATTTAACGAGAATGGACAGCCCGTTGCTGAAGCGCGCGCGGCGGATGACGGGAATTCCAGCGACGACGCCGTTGTGGATCAAGGTCTCAAGACGCTTGTGCTCAATGCGTACGGACTCCCTGAGGGCGTCTACAAAATGGTGATGAACACGACGCGTGATGTCTTCTTCCGCAAGATACTCACCTCCCAGCAGAAGATCGTCTTCTTGAACACACTCTTCATCGGCGATGAGATCGGCTATCGTGAACCCAGCGAGGGAGCCACGATGTATACAGAGTCCAAGCGTCTACGCCTTCAGACACGCCATGCAGAAGGGGTGCAGACGGTTCACGCGGGCGACCAGTCTGTCGAGGTCGCGGAGCCTTACGAGTGGTATACCGTGACGTTTGATGGCGAAGGTCTTGAGCGGATCACCCTTCCCACAGGCGACGTCGAAATGGTCACCGAGGGGAAATTTGCCTTCTCTCCATCTCAGTACTTCAATCCGGACCCCGTTTCACTTAATGCGTACACGACGATCGAGCAACTCGGCGTTGATTATGTCCTGGCTCAGTATCAGTCGCCGCGGCAAGAAGGGGAATGGCTTGTGGCGACGGTCCCATTCGTCGCGTGGGATCTGTACGAGGAAGATCAGACCTGGAAATTCAGTTTCTCCACCCCACTCATTTCGGAGCTCACCGCCCAACTCCTCATCCACCGCATCGACACAAAATTTATTCAGTACTAGCTATGATCTGGCAACAAAAAACACTCAAACCTCTTGAGGCTATTACCCGTACAGGGTTTCTCGTGAGCCTGGTCTCGTATGTGATTTTTTGGCTCGCGGATGTTGCACAGCCCGGGTTCATCTCGCGCTATTTCTCCGTGCACGTGTTTCTTCTGGCGAGTGTGGTGTTTGGACTCTTGTGGGCATCGGTTCTTGAAGAGTACGCGTCAAGGCCGATGTTCCAGGTGGTCGTGGCGCTTTTTTGTGGGTTGGTGCTTGCTGTGCTAACTTGGGGTCTTGCGCAAGACCTCGGCGTCTATCGCGTGCCGTTGTCTCTTGTCTCCTTCTTCACGCCGACGATTCTCTACACGCTTATTCGTCAATAGCCCGTGTCATTGCGAGCGAAGCGAAGCAATCTATGAATTTTAAACCCTGGAAAACACACAACACGGAAACAATCCTCGAGAACAAATACGTTCGCTTTAAGGTCGATGATTTTGAAACGGGTGACGGGGTTGCCGGGAAGTATTGGTATGTCGACAATCCTCACAACGCGGTGGCAGTGATCGGACAGCTTGGCGAGGATCAGTTTGTTCTTGTGCGCGAGTACCGCCATCTGTGTAAGGGCGTATCGTTGGGTCATATCGGTGCGAGTATCGAGCCGGGCGAAACACCAGAAGCCGCGGCCGCGCGCGAGATGCAAGAAGAGGCGGGATACCGTCCAGGCACGTTGATTCGCTTAGGCGGACAGTATTCACTCCCAGCGCTTTGCACCGAGTACGTCGAGGTGTATCTCGCGCAGGACCTCGAGTCTGTTCCCGTGCAACCAGAAGCATACGAGCAAATAGAACCTGTCATCCTGAGCGCGGAAGAAATCGACACCGCGATCCGCAACGGTGAGGTCATCGACGGCATCACCATTACCACGTGGTTTCGAGTAAAGCAGTTTCTCGGCCTGTAGTCTTGGCGTCTCAGCGACTTTTGACAGGAATCAGTCCACAGATTAAGATTTTGCGTGCTATGAAACTTCTTGTAACTGGAGGCTGTGGCTTCATTGGGAGTCACTTTATCCGTCATATTTTGTCCCAGCGGCCAGAGTGGGATATTGTCAATTTGGATGCGCTCACCTACGCAGGCAACCTTTCGACCACGCTCGACATTCAAACCCATCCTCACTACCGTTTTGCGTATGGATCCGTCACGGATCGTGACCTCGTGAACACGCTCGTGGGATCGGTAGATGCCGTTGTCCATTTTGCCGCCGAAACACACGTCGATCGTTCGATCAACGACATCGAACCTTTTATCTTGACAAACATCTTGGGAACGGGTCGTTTGATTGATGCGTGTCGACGACATGGGAAACGGTTTCATCACGTCAGCACCGACGAGGTATTCGGTTCCCTGGGACCCAGTGACCCCAAGTTCCACGAGGGGAGTCCGTACGCGCCCCTCAATCCCTACTCGGCGACTAAGGCCGCGGCAGACCACCTCGTCCGCGCGGCGGTTCATACCCATGGCCTCCAAGCCACGATCTCCAATTGCACGAATAACTATGGGACGTACTTGTATCCGGAGAAGTTTCTTTCCATCGCTATTACGAACTTGCTCGAAGGCCGCCCTGTTGTCATTCACGGTGACGGTTCACAGGTTCGTGACTGGATTCACGCACAGGATCATGCGCGCGGAGTCCTATTGATCCTTGAAAGAGGGAAAGTGGGTGAGACATACATGATGGGGGGAGGAAGCGAGTGTTCCGTTCTCGATACAGCCCGGATCCTCCTGCGTTTGATGGGTTTGAGTCAGGAGATGATTAAGTTCGTGAACGACCGTCCTGGCCAGGATCAGCGGTACGCGATCGAATACACAAAAATTCAGAGTGAACTTGGGTGGCAGCCACAAGTCTCGTTGGAGGAAGGACTTCGCGAAATGATCCAGTGGTATCGAGACAACAAACAGTGGTGGGCTCCCATCAAACAGAGCGCCGGATATAGCGAGTGGTACCAAAAGCAGGTTGAACGCAACGGAGGACACGCATAACTATGCAAAAAATCGCCACAGATATTCATGGCGCCTGGATCATTGAACCCGATGTCTTCGAAGATCATCGGGGAGTTTTTTTTGAGAGCTACCATCGCGACAAATTTGCCGAGCTAGGGATTACCGACGTGTTTGTTCAGGACAACCACTCGCGGTCGGTTGAGGGGGTGCTTCGAGGACTCCATTTCCAATATCCGCCACACGAAATGTCAAAGCTCGTGCGCTGTACTCGGGGGAAGCTCTACGATGTTGTCGTTGATATGCGCGCCTCTTCCCCCACGTTCAAGAAATGGATAGGCGTTGAGTTGAGTAAATCTAATCGTCGGATGCTCTACATCCCAACAGGCTGTGCGCATGGGTTTCTTGCGCTAACGGATTGCGAGCTTCTCTATAAGTGTGGTGCTGTGTTCCACAAACCTTCCGACGGGAACTTTGCTTACAACGATTCGGAGATCGGTGTTGTTTGGCCGTTGGAAGGACGGGAGCCGATTTTATCTGAACGGGATGTGGCGGCGCCGTCCTTCGCGGATGTCATCGGTCGTGCCCAATTTGGCGTATGAAAATTTTGATCACCGGAGCGAGTGGAACACTTGGTCAAGATCTTGTGCAGGCGTTTGAGACTCGAGGACATCAGGTAATTAAAACTGATCGCGAGAGCCTGGATATCACCAACCCTCAACAGATTGCCGAGGTCATTGACCGTGAACAACCAGACATACTCGTCAACGCGGCCGCGTACAATTTTGTCGACAAGGTCGAGGATCCGACGGTCTATCCGATCGCGGAAGCCGTAAACGTCACCGGCCCCGGAAACCTCGCTCGCGCGGCCGCCGCACGCGCAATCCCTTTCGTGCACTACAGCACCGATTATGTGTTTGCTGGGGAAAAGCCTGAAGGCTACACAGAAGAAGACGAACCCAGTCCCATCAGCACCTATGGGAGAACGAAGGCGATGGGGGAGAAGGCCGTCAGAGAAGCCGGTGGGCAATGGTACATCCTTCGCCTTTCAAAAATTTTTGGGACAGCTGGTCTCACCGACGCCTCCAAGCCCAGTTTCGTCCACTTGATGATGAAGCTTTCACGCGAGTTGTCTGAGCTCAAAATAGTCGATGAAGAAGTCGGTTGCCCGTCGTACACCAAGGATATTGCCCAGGCGACGGTCGAACTCCTTGAGCGCGCACAACCTTCAGGAATTTATCACGTCGTCAACGAGGGACCGGGTGTGACGTGGTACGCATTCGCCAAAGAGATTTTCGAGCTCGCCGGAGTCACAACCCCATTCGTTCCAGTTCCCGCCGACGCGTTTCCTCCACGACCAGCCGCCCGTCCCAAGTTTTCGGCGTTGGTCAATACGAAGTTGCCGCCTTTGAGACCTCGCCGCGAGGCTTTACAGGAATTTCTCTCCTCCGAATCGTTCTGAAGTATGACTCCTGACATTTCACTCGTTATTGTTTCTTGGAATGTCCGCGAGGCGTTGCAGAAAAATCTGCAGCGATTGTTTGTTTTACCGGCGCGAGTTTCGCTGGAGGTGATCGTCGTTGACAACGGCTCCACCGACGGGACCCCGGCGATGATGCGGCAAGAATTTTCGAACGTGGAGTTTATTCAAAATGAAAGGAACCGCGGATTCGCGCATGCCTGTAATCAAGGACTTCATCGAGCTCGCGGACGGGTCTTGGTCTTGTTCAATCCCGACATGTTGATGGGAGAGGGAGTCCTCGAGCACACGATGGAAGCACTGACTCGACGTCACGACGTGGGGGTCATGGGAGTGAGGTTGCTCAAGCCCGATGGAACGGTTGTTCCATCCGTTCGTCGCGATCCACGCCTTCCCGATCAACTGGCGATTCTCCTCAAAGTGGCCAAAGTATTTCCCGGCATGACCCATCGATATCTTGCAACAGATTTCGACTACTCGAAGTCTCAGGCCGTTGAACAGGTTCGAGGATCCTATTTTGCCTTCCGTCGCGACGTGTACGAGAAGGTTGGTGATTTGGATGCAGAGCGTTTTTTTATCTGGTTTGAAGAAGTCGACTATTGCCGTCGGGTTCGAGAAGCAGGCTATGTGATTTGGTACAGCGCGGACGTTTCTTGCACGGATCTCGTGGGTCAATCATTCAAGCAACAGCGGTTAGCGATCAAGCAAGCGCGATTTAGCCGATCGATGGCGCAGTACTTTTTGAAATGGCATGGCTGGCCGCAGGCGGCGATCGTGTACGGTCTGCGACCGTTCGTGATTCTGGGCGCGCTTCTTGCCGACGCCGTCCGACTTGGCTACGCAAAATCGAAGTAGCTATGGCGGATGTTGTCCTACAACTGTTGACTCATGGCCGGGCCGATACACTCCCCGCGTTGTTCGAGTCTTTGTTGGCTCAGAGTGATCGTGAGTGGACGCTGAAGGTTCTCGTAAACGGAGCCGCTGATTCCATTCGTGAAGAGATTCTCGAGGTCGTTGATTCCCATCGAACGCGTTTGTCTATGACGGTCGATGTGAGCGAGGAGAATCTTGGGTTTGCCGGCGGCCACCAATGGCTCTTTGAGCGCCACGACGCTTCCTATGTGCTCCTGGTCAACGACGATGTGGTGCTCGCTCCCGACTACCTGGCACAGCTCCGTCGGTATTTGGATGAACATCCTCGAGTCGCGGCGGTGTCGGGGAAACTCGTACGACCGGATGGTCGTGTCGATAGCCTTGGCCTTCAGCTTTCTCTGAGTGGAAAAGTTTCAAACATCGCCGAGGGAGAAATGGACGGCGCCGGAACAACACAACCCTACAAAGTGTTTGGAGTCGCTGGAACGCTACCCATGCTTCGTCGCGAGGCCGTTGTGCAGGCAAGTCACGACGGTCGACTTTTTGACCCGGCGTTTGGATCGTACAAGGAAGACGTGGAGCTGGCGTTTCGATTACGGCTCGAACCGTGGGACTCAATCATTGTCCCGACCGCAGTGGCGGTCCATCATCGAACATTTCGACGGTCACGATTGCATCGAGGAGTCTCATTTTATGCCGCCGCTCATTCGTATCGCAATCATCTCTGGAACCTCTTGACCTTCTATTCATGGACTGATTACCTACGTCGTGGTTGGGTCATCCTCCCATTTGAGTTTGCGAAGTTTGCCTTTCTTCTCGTGGCACACCCACGGGTTATCCCCTGGGCATTCTCGACCACCGCAGACCACTGGAGGATCCTCATGGCCAAGCGCCGTCACTTTGTATGACATACCCGCGAGAACATGTTGACATTGCCATCGTGACTGTATCGACGAACAAGCTCGACGAGGCGTGTTTGAAATCCGTACATCAGTTATTAAATCAGACTTCACTCAAGGTGAAATTTATCGTCGTGGACAACGCGTCAACCGCCTTTGATGCGCATAGCTACGTGAAGCAACATGTCCCCGAGGCGATCGTCATCTTGCGTGACAACAACCCGGGCTTTGGCGCCTCGTGCAACCGCGGGGCATGCGAGATCGACGCAGACTACTACTTCTTCCTCAACCCAGACACGCGTATCGACGACCTTACGGCGATTGATCGTCTCCACACTTTTTTGAAACAGTACCCTCAGGTCGGGATCGTCGCTCCCAAAATTCTCTACATGGACGGGCGGGTGCAGGAAACCTGTCGCCGGTTCCCGGCCTGGTATACACCGCTGGCTCAGCGCACATCGCTCTTGGACGAGAAAAAAGCGCAGGCCCACCGCGCCGATTTCCTGATGGAGGACTTTGCACACCACAAACGACGCCTTGTCGACTGGGTGCAAGGTTCCGCCTTCATGATCGACGGCAAATTATTCCACGAGCTCGGCGGTTTCGACGAACGCTACTTCATGTACTACGAAGACGTGGACCTCTGTCGCCAGTGCTGGGAGCATGGCCGGCCGGTGTATTACTTGCCTGAATCCGTCGTGTACCACACCTACGCAAAAGACTCCGCCAAGGGTGAAGGAATGCTCAACCAGCTCCTGCACAATCGCCAAACTCGCGCGCACATTGGAAGTTGGATCAAGTACTCGATGAAATGGCTTGGGAAACAGGTGTAAACAAACAAGAGCCGAGGCTCTTGTTTAGTTTTGCAATTCTCTTGACCACCACTCCCAGCCGGTTTCGGTTTCTTGAAGGACAAAGAGAGAACTCCCGTCAGGACTCAGCCAGAACATTCCACCCACGTCCTCTGCCAGAACCGTCTGTGAAAGGGTCGTGGCGCCAATGAGGTTGAGGGCAAACGTATCGCCGTCAGTCTGGTAGATCGCGCTGTTCCCTTTGGGGTGCCACGCGAGCCCATCGATGGGAGTCGACAGTCGAGTGATCGTAGAGGTCTCGTGCGCTGAGCGAACGTACCTCTTTATGTCGTATCCACTTGAGTACAAGAGAACATCCTGTGACGCGTTCCATTTCCAGAGTGTTGCCTCTTCATTGAGAAGAATCGGTTGTTCGCGATTCTGAGGATCCAAAAGGATCAGACGATGGTGTTTGGCGTTCCACAGGGCAATCAGATCTTGTGGCGCCCAAACAAATTCGTACTCCCCGAGCGGCACGTAGGTGATGATGGAGGCGGTTTCGCCCTCTTGGTAAGAAAGAACTGCGCGATTCCCAGACTCCGAGAGCGTGACGAGTCGGCCACCCGATGTGGTGACAAGTTGTTCGAAAAATGGGAGGAGCTCTACTTCCGCTTCGAGGGGATCGTCGTGTAATTCGACCATCGTCCCGTCGTCCACGCGCGCCACGGAAACGTCTTCTTGTGACCCGTGTGTTTCGGTGAGGGCGAGATACGTACCGTTCATCGAGAACTCCAGGGCATACGAACTCGTTGAGGAGTACGGAAGGCGCATGAGGAGCTTCGTCTGCGATGTGTCAGCATCCACGACCCACACCTCTAGCCAGGAACTCTCCTGCGTCGCGTAAGCAAAACGGTTCGTTTTCTCATGGACGGTCGTGACGGTTGCAGGAATGGTTTGCTGGAGCTCGGGCGTTGTGTCGAGGAACAGGATGATGGGGCCGAGCACAACCGCCTCGCGACTTTCAAAGTCGAGCACGGTCTCCCAGGGGAGATAGCCTTCTTTTTCTAGGCGCACGGTGTGCTCACCAGGGAGGATCGTTTCTAAGACGGCAGGGGTTCGATCCGAGTACGATGTCCCATCGACCAGTACGCTCGCGTTTCGCGGCTCGCTCGAGATATTCAAAACCGCCGTGTGTACGATGCGGCCATTGGTGAGGTCAAAGCGATAGCCTGCTGTGTACAAGACAAGGATGGGAGCGGAAATCAAAAACGCGAAAAGAAAAAGGAGAAATAAGAAGAGTCGCAGGGATTTGGACATATGCCTGTCTATTCTATATCCTATACACATCTATGGCGATCATCTCGCGTCCGTCTTCTCGCTCTCTCATCGTCCTTTGCATCGTCCTCATCGTGATCGTCACGTTCAGTCTTGGATTTTTTATTGGTCGCGCGCGCGGAGTGGCGTCCGTGGTTCCCCAAGGCGAAGGGGAAGTGACCGATGAGGGCGACATTCCAAGCTATCTCGCGCAAGACGTCGACTTCCAGCAGTTCTGGGATATCTGGAACTTTGTCAAAGAGGGCTTCTATCGTCAACCTGTTTCTGATGTTGATCTGTACTACGGCTCCCTGAAGGGGCTTGTCTCTGGACTGGATGATCCGTACTCGGTGTATTTCGATCCGGAAGAAGCTCAGGAGTTTACCGCGAGCCTTGAAGGTTCGTTTGAAGGGATCGGGGCGGAGATCGGGATCAAGGACGATCGTCTTCAAATCGTCGCGCCACTGGACGGCCTTCCCGCAGATCAGGCGGGTCTTTTGCCTGGAGATTGGATCGTCCTCATCGATGGAGTGGAAACGACCGGCATGAGTGTGGAAGAAGCCGTAACGCTCATTCGAGGGGAAAAAGGAACACAGGTTGTACTCACGATCGCTCGTGAGGGAGTGGACGGCCTTGAGGAGTACTCGATCACCCGCGACAAGATTGTGATCGATAGCGTGAAGTGGTCGATTGAGGAGAACATCATGATCATGAGTATTTCGACTTTCAATCACGACACGTCAGCGTTGTTCTCAGAGGCCATTCAAGAAGCGCTGGCCGCAAACGTGGAAGGGATCATCTTGGATCTTCGCAGTAATCCTGGGGGACTCCTTACGACCGCTATCGACATCGCAAGTGCGTGGGTTGGGTATGACGCCGTGGTGATTGAGCGTGCACAGTCGGCTGTTCAGACGTTTAAAGGCGTTTCCGCGCCGCGTCTGCAAGGGATTCCGACCATCGTCTTGGTCAACGGCGGGAGTGCCAGTGCTTCTGAAATCGTTTCGGGGGCCCTCCAAGATTATGGGTATGCCACCATTGTCGGTACCCAGACGTTCGGGAAAGGATCAGTTCAGGATTATCGTGAGCTGGAAGACGGTTCCGCGGTGAAGATTACGACCGCGGTGTGGTACACCCCGGACGGCCGTTCGATTAACGAAGAGGGCATCGCCCCAGACGCCGTGGTTGACTACACGGTGGAGCAGTATCAAGCCGGGATCGATCCACAGATGGAAGCCGCCCTCGGCATCCTTGCAGGAACCTATGAATTTGAAGAAACCCAAAACACCCAAGTCGAGTAAGCCGTCCAAGAGGGAGCCCGTGGCACGAGAGCTCTCTGCCGGCGGAATTGTGTTTCGTCGCTCTGGCGGCAATCTCGTCTTCGCGGTCATGAAAGATTCTTACGACAAGTGGACGTTTCCAAAGGGGCACGTGGAAAGCGGGGAGGATATTGAAGAAGCGGCCGCGCGCGAGACACTTGAGGAGTTAGGTCTGGATCAAGTCCGTCTCTTGGATTACCTGGGGAAGATCGATATTTGGTTTAGAGACAAGTTTCAAATGAAGGGTCAGCTCATTCACAAAGACATCCATTATTACTTGTTTGAAGCGCCCGAGGGGAGTGAGCTCCACCCAGATCCACAAGAGCACGTGTATGAGGCCAAATGGGTTCCCGTTTCAAAAGTCGAGAAGGTTTCGAGCTATTCGGACATGATTCCGATCGTCCAAAAAGCGGTCGAACTTGTGAAAACATTCAAAAAGGGCTAAGACACACAGGTATGAGACTGACACTGAGTGGCCGTATTGAACGTGGGGAGGGGATGGCAACGGGCCTTGGATGTCCCACGGCCAATATTGCGATTGAGCAGGGAGTGCTCATTCCGGCTCTGGGCGTCTACTTGGGTGAAGCGGAAGTTGATGGGGTGTGGCATGACGCGCTCATCTGTATCAGTGACGGACGCACCGGCTACAATCTCAAGATAGAGGTTCATCTGCTGGGAGTGAATCAGGACTTTAACGGAAAGCATATTGAGGTCGTGTTGTACGAGAAGTTACGCGACGTGGTTCCGTTTCCAGGCGAGGAAGAGATGGCCACGATTATTGCCGATGACCTTGTCCGTGCCCGCGCCTGGGCGCAGGCACGAAAGACGCAGGTATAGCCCTTGACGCAGTTATGAACATGCTCTAATACCCCCTGTTTTCAAATATTTGACCCCGTGCTAACATAACCCCCGTAAAAACTTAACTTTTCCACACCTATGGCAAAGATGACCAAGAGTCAGTTCATGGCCAGCCTCGGAGAGATGTTTGGTCTTTCCAAGAAAGACGCTGGTGAGAAGTGGGACGCCTTCGTTGCGATGGCGCTCAAAGAAGTCCGCTCAGGCGGAGAGTTCAACCTTCCAGGGTTGGGCAAGCTCGTAAAGAAAGCACGTGCCGCCCGACAGGGACGCAATCCATTGACTGGTGAATCTATCTCGATTCCAGCCAAGACAGTCGTGAAGTTCCGTGTCGCAAAGAGCGCAAAGGACTCAGTACTATAAATTATTCCAAAACGAGCGATCTGCTCGTGCTTCAGTCGCAAACTCGCTCAACGACCTTTGAGGTCGTCTCGTGAGCTTTGCTCCTTCCAGCACTTCGCATCTCATCTCGTTTTGAAACAATTTCATCAGCAATACCGCTCACAAGGGCGGTATTGTGTTAGCATAACTTTATGGAAAAGAAACAAATGGCGATCCTCATAGATTTGATCCATCCTAAAATGCTCAAGCGCCATGCGATGGAGCGGATGGTTGAGCTTGAGGAGCTGGTGAATACCTATGGTGGGATCGTCATCGTGAAGGCGTGGCAGAAGCGGTTTGCCCCGCACCCCAAGACGTACATAGGGACAGGGAAAGTGGAACTGATCGGGAAAGAAGCCAAGGAGCTCGGGGCGAGACTGCTCATCATTAACGCCCAGCTTAAACCTCGACAGGTATACGATTTGGGCGAGATGCTGAGGCCCTATGGTGTGCAGGTGTGGGATCGCATTGACCTGATCCTCAAGATTTTCGCCAAGCATGCCAAGACGACCGAGGCCAAACTTGAAATCGAGCTCGCCAGCGTTCGGCACATGGGGCCCAGGATTTTCGGCATGGGCATGGAGCTCTCGCGGCAGGGAGGGGGAATCGGAACGGTGGGCGTGGGGGAGACGAACACCGAGCGCATGAAACGCCACTTGCGTGAGAAGGAGCACAAGCTCAAGGAGAAGCTCGAGGGCTATCAAAACGGTCGTGACTTGGCGCGCAAGCATCGAAGTCGCCAGGGTCTGAAGACGATCTCCATCGTTGGCTACACCAACGCCGGAAAGACGACGTTGTTGAACGCGCTCACGGGGCGCAAGGAATACACGGCCGACGAGCTCTTTGCCACACTTGATACTCGCGTCGGTCAATTGTTTCTGCCTGGCAACGAGGGGGCAGATAAGGGCCGATCGGCACCTATGTGCCCCCCGCGGACCGTTTTGCTCACCGATACCATTGGCTTTATAAAGGATTTACCACCAGAACTTTTGAACGCCTTTTCCTCGACGCTTTCAGAGGCGGTTGATGCGGATCTTCTCATCCACGTCGTCGACGGCAGTGATCCAAACTGGGGGAAACACATGAAGGTCGTGGAGGAGATTCTCGAGCGTCTTGGCGTATCGTCGACTCCTCGACTTGTGCTTTTTAACAAGCAGGATCAAGCGACTACAGAACTTCAAGCTCGAATCTCTCGGGCCTACGAGGAACAACTACCCATCTGGATTTCAGCGGCAAAAGGGCAGGGACTCGAGAACCTTGTCGATCACATCCAAAACAGCCTGTAACAAAATACCAGCCTTCAGTGGCTGGTATTTTGTTAGGCAAGGGCCTGGGTTTTCTTGAGGGCTTTGAGGTCGTAGGGCTTTCCTTCGCGATCCCACTTTTTGAGCGTGCGAAGTCCTCGAGTAGAGATGATGACCGTTATGGTCTTTCCATCCTTGGGGTTCACCAAGTGCTTCTCCTGGAGGTTGGGGAAAAGCTTACGCTTCACCTTCACGTTGGAGTGAGAGACCAGCTGTCCGGTCGATACCTTTTTGCCGGTAATAATGCAAGATTTGGACATATCGGTTGGATTAGTAACGCAGGGGAGTATAACCGAGGGCAGGATTCCTGTCCAGCCTCCTGTGTTAAACTAGAGGCATATGCAACAAGCTGTTCCCAAACTTTGGATTTTTTTCTTTGTGATCATCGCCGTTTTGATCGTGGCGATTTTGGCGAGCGGTCCTCAAGCCCCAATCACCGAATCTCTCGAATCGACCGTACCTGACCCAACCCGTTCCGCGACCTTTGAGGGGATGCTCGACTTTGGGGGAAATGCCATCTACGTCGACAACCAACCAACCGGCGCGACCTCCGTAGTGGTCGGATTCGCCGTCCTGTCTGCGCCAGGATTTGTCGTTGTGTATAACGACGGTGGGGGAGTTCCAGGTTCCGTGATCGGTGAGTCGTCATTACTCGAGTCGGGAGGAGAACATCTGGTTGTTCCGGTCGACGAGCCGCTTGTCCAAGACCAGGTCTACTACGCCATGCTCTATCACGACGACGGTAACGGACGATTTCGAGAGGATGAGGATGCTCAGGCGGTCGATTCACAACAATCGGTGATTTTAATGAGTTTTCTTGCGAGCTCTGAGTTTGATCCCGAATCAGGCCCGGTGGTGCCTTGACACGTCGGTCGCGACCGACACTGTCTTGACGAAACACCTCGATTCCTGTACTTTCTTGACTCGTTGCCGCAACTCGCGGTAGCGAAACAAGGAGAGACCACCTTGGCCCAGAAGCCCCCCACCCCGCGTCAGCAGATCTTCACCGAGCTCGAGAAGCGCCTCCAGCGCGCCCGCGAGGTGTTCCAGAAGGAGCCCGGCGCCCGCACCTTCGAGGACCTGGGCGCGATCCTGTTCCTCGCGCGCGAGACGGCGAGCGCACTGAGGACCTACCAGATCCGCCGCGACCTGCTCCTGCGGATCTACGCCCTCCTCGTCAGCGACCAGATCGACCTTGAGCCCCTCGATGTCAACTGGGACGGCCAGGGGCTCCTCCCGACCACCGAGCTCCCCCGCCACCTGGGGACGATCGCGGTCGCGGTCGCCAACAGGTTGCCCATCGACGAGAGCACGATCGAGAACCCCTTCGACGGGAAGAAGATCACCTGCGCGGCGCTCCGCTCGGCCTTCGGCGAGCACTGCACGTCACTGGGCGTCCCCCACGCAGCCCAGGCCTTCGCCGCGGCCTGACCGAAGGTCCGCCATAGCCTCGCGACGGCGGATCGACATCTTCACCCCCCCACGAGCCCGCCTTCGCTCTCCGAGCTTCGGCGGGCAAGCCCGCCATAGCTTCATGCGACGGCGGGTATTAAATTTCAACCAAAAGGCTGGTGTGCTAAAATAGACCCACTATGCCTTCCAAAAAGAAACTCGACATTCTCCAGGATGGAGAGCCAACGTCAAGGCTCATCTGCCGTCTCCCGCTCCTTCCAGATGAAAAACCCACCAAGCCGACAAGCCTCAACGAGATCACGTGGCGCATCTTTCGTATCATGGCCGAGTTTGTGGAAGGCTTTCAGTTTCTTTCCGAGTCCAGTCGTGAGGTGACGTTCTTCGGTTCCGCGCGAACAAAGAAAACGGATCGTTGGTACAAAGAAGGCGTGAAGCTCGGTCGACTCTTGGCAGAACACGGCTTTACGGTCATCACCGGCGGAGGCCCAGGCATCATGGAAGCGCTCAACAAGGGAGCCAAGGAGGGCGGTGGGGTCTCGATCGGGCTCAATATCCAACTTCCAAACGAGCAACGCATTAATCCCTACGTCACCAGGGGACGGGGCTTCCACTATTTCTTTACACGCAAGGTCATGCTGGCCGCTTCCGCTCAGGCCTACGTCTATTTCCCGGGTGGCTTTGGAACCCTTGATGAGCTCTTCGAGATTGTGACGCTCATTGAGACCGGCAAGATGCAGACGACGCCTGTGGTGTGCGTTGGGAAGGAGTTTTGGTCGGGGCTCTTTAAGTGGGTCGACGAGACACAGGTCGGCAAGTACAAGACGATCACCCCAAAGGAGCGAAAGCTTGTCCAGATCGTCGATACAGCGGAAGAGGCATTTGAGATCATCTGCGGATCCGAGGAGCGGACGTTTTTCTAGACTATGGTTTTGCACTCGCACAATGGAGGCGCGCCGCGCGCTTGGGTCGTGGACGTCAATATGGGATATGGCCACTCCCGCGCGGCTTTTGCGCTCAAAGACCTCGCCGGTGGACATATCCTCTCAGCCAACGACTACGCCGGCATTCCCGCACAGGATCGAAAACGGTGGCAGGAGAGCCGCAAGCTGTATGAATTTATCTCTCGGATGAAGCCCCTGCCGCTTGTCGGAGATTTTTTGTTTGAGGCCATGGACCATTGGCAGGAGATCCCGTCGTTCTACCCCCGCCGCGACCTCTCTAGACCTAACACACAGCTCCGGCAGATTTTTTACATGATCCATCGGGGGTTTGGTCGGCATCTCATCGAGAAACTTTCTAAGAATCCGTTGCCACTCGTATGCACGTTTTTCATTCCCGCGTTTTTTGCCGACTATTACGATTACCCGGGCGACATCTGGTGCGTGACCACGGACGCGGACATTTCGCGTGCCTGGGCACCATTGGATCCTAAGCGAAGTCGTATCAAGTACTTGGCAAGTAACGGCCGAGTCGTTGAGCGTCTCAAGCTCTATGGGGTACGTGCTGATCACATTTTCCTTACGGGGTTTCCTCTTCCCAAAGAGCTCGTCGGTGGTCCAGAAGGGGAGGTCTTGAAGGATTTGTTAACAGAACGTTTGTGTAATCTCGATCCCAACGGGATTTTTCACGAGCGTTATCAACGCACTCTTCAAGCCGAGCTTGGCCCGGCGCGATGTAAACGCACAACCGCGGCGCATCCGCTCACCCTTACCTATTCGGTCGGTGGAGCCGGTGCCCAGCGCGCCTTGGGTGTGAAGATTTTGAAGAGCCTTAAGTCGCGGATCGCGCGGCATGAGATTCGACTCAACCTCATGGCAGGATATCGAAAAGATGCGATCGCGTATTACCGTGACGCCGTGAAAGAGGCAGGACTCAAAAAAGAATTAGGCGAGTGGGTGTGCGTGCCCGAGCACGAGTCTCGCACGGCCTACTTCCATGATTTCACTCAGACACTCAAGACAACCGACATCCTTTGGACCAAGCCCAGTGAGCTTTCGTTCTATTGCGGTTTGGGAATCGGGATCGTCATGGCTCCGCCGATTGGGTCGCAAGAGGAATTTAATCGGGTGTGGCTGACGTACATGGGAGGCGGCGTGTCCCAAAATGATCCGCGCTACACGGGGGAGTGGCTCTTTGATTGGATCAACTCCGGCGGCGTCGCGCGCATGGCCTGGAATGGTTACATTGAAGCGCCGACGCATGGAGCGTATCGTATAGAGGACGTGGTCTTAGGCCAGAAGAGTGAAATTCATCCATTACCTCTTATTGTTTAATTACCTGTAGTGAGCCTGTCGCCCTTCGATCTAACTCAGGGCGACCATGAAGTATTGAATGGTCGAACTATGGATAAAGCCCTTGAACATCTCCTTTCGACGGTCGTCCAGATGCGTCGTGAGGCAGAAGAGCTGGAAAAAGAGGATGATGTTATTAAAGTTTCTGAAACGGTTTCCGCCGCGGCTTCGGTGTACGAGACCGTGCGCAACGCGCTTGAGTACGATGAGGAACATTTGCTGCGCCGTAACGCGATCCGTCGCATTTTGAAGCGACGCATGGCCGATGTGCCCTCTGGCGAGATGGCGATGAAGCTCATCAAGGAGCTCATTTGGGCGCGCTATCTTCCCAACGGAAAGGTCCCAACGAGGATGGTTGAGAAGGTGAGTGCGATTTTAGAAAAGTACAAATTTCTTTTCCTGACGCTTGAGCCTGAAAGCAAGGATGGGCAGGAGGCCTATGACTGGCTATTGGATGTTCTGTCCGTTGAAATTGAATACTCACTGGGCCCGCCGTGCATCGACGAGGCACTCGCGAGTTTTGCGTATCAGGAAATCCAAAAGCGCATTGAGTGGCAGACAAACACATTGGCCGGAGAGGACCGAGATCTCCAGCTCTATATTGCAACTCACCGAACCGTCCTGCGCTCCAATTTGCCGACCCTGCGGTACCGCATTTTGACGTTGTACTACAACACCTGGCGTAAGGCACGCGCGGGCGACCACGTTGTCAAAGAGATCACCATGAACCTCAAGAAGGTCATTGGTTCCGTGGAGCGTCAGATTCATCACCCCGCACAGGACGAGATGTACCGGTTTGTCCGTCGTCATGCGATTATTTTCCATGTGCTTTCCGACATCGCCCGAGATAATCCGGAGGCGCTGGCCGGGGCTCTGCAGACCTCTGATGTCACCTCGATCGATGCGGCGGTGACAAAGGCGGCGGATGCGCGCTACAACACATTTCGTACCAAGCTGGGTCGTACCGTGGTGCGGGCAGCGTTGTTCTTGCTCTTCACCAAGTCGATCCTCGCGATCCTCTTTGAGCTTCCGTATGAGATTTTCGTTTTGCACACGACAGATTACCTGCCGCTAGCGGTGAACATTTTGTTTCCGCCTATTCTGTTGATGTTGATCGGGCTGAGCGTGCGTATCCCAAGGAGTCGGAATACGGCTCGGATCCTCGAGGAGCTTCATGCTATTTTTGGTGTGGGTGATGAGTTCTCGCTTATCTTCAAACGTAAGCGCCCGTGGGGACGTGGAGCCCTTTGGTGGATCTTCAATACGCTGTACCTGGCGATTCTTGTGCTGACGATCCTTGTGGTCACTTCCGTTCTGCGGACGTTTGACTTCAATGGTTTGTCGATCTTCTTCTTCATTTTCTTCCTCTCGTTGGTTGCGTACTTCGGCCTGCGTATCCGTAATACCCGCCGTGAGCTTATCGTGATCGATTTGTCGCGTGGGTTCCTTGGAACCCTGGCGGACATGCTGTTCTTGCCGATTATCCGTTCTGGACGCTGGGTGGCTCTGCGGGCTCCGCGCGTGAACATTTTCCTTTTCTTCTTTGACTTCATCATTGAAGCGCCGTTCAAGGCCGCGATCGACATCGTGGAGAGTTGGCTGACATTCTTGCGGGAGAAGCAAGAGGAGATTTAGTAGGTTATGACTATTGAAGAGTTAAAAAAACTCATCGCGAATCGTGAGACAGAACACGTTGAATTAAAGGGATGGAAACCATCCATTCCTTTTGAGGGGCTAGAAAAATTCGAGAATAGAAGATGTCTGCTTGGGTATTGCGTAGCGATTGGAAACGAAGGAGGCGGGTATTTGATTGTTGGCGTGAGCGACAACGGAGATATCATCGGCACGAGTGCGACATTAGCCGTTGATGCTAAAAAGAAAGTCTACGACAAGACAAGTCAAAAAATTATCGTTGAGGAGGTACGTGATGAAGATAATAAAAGGATAATCGTGGTGCACATCCCGTCCAGGCCGATCGGAACGTTGCTGAAATTTGCGGGTGTACCTCTTATGCGGGTTGACGACTCGCTTGAGGTCATGAGCGACGAAGAGCAGAGGCGGATACTTTTGGAGGGGCAGGATGATTTTTCCGCGGAGGTATGTAAGGGGACGACAATAATGGACGTTGATCCGGATGCGATGCAACAACTACGGTGGTTGCATAAAGAGAAAAATCCCGGCAGTGAAGTTGTCTCAAACGATGCACAATATCTATCTGATCTGCAGTTACTGCAAGACGGTATGCTGACGTATGCGGGCGTTATTCTTCTTGCAAAAAAGGAGGTCATCGTAAGATATTTGCGCCAAGCGGAAATCTGCTTTGAGTATCGCAACAATAGAGCCGACATACCATCGGTAGAGCGCGTTGACTACCGGGAGCCTTTTGTGTTTGTCGCGCAAAAGATCGGTGAGAAGATACTTTCGCGCCAGCAGATGCACCAGATACAGGAAGGTCTGTTCCGTACAGACATCCCCGCTTACGACGAAGAGGTTTTCCGTGAGGCGTTGTTCAACGCGGTGTGCCACCGTGACTACCGGCAACAAGGGTCGGTGTTTATAAAACAGTCACCGGAAATGCTGGAGATAAGCAACCCAGGCGGCTTTCCGTTTGGGGTGACGGCAGACAACATCATTACCGTACAACCGACTTCGCGAAATGCATTACTTGCCGAGAGTTTCCAAAGGATATTCAAAGGTGTTGAACGCGCTGGACAAGGAGCGGACAAAATATTCAAAAATACCATTGAAGAAGGAAAGGGTTCGCCGGATTATTCTGTGAGCGACCACTGTCATGTCGTGTTGAAGATCCCCGCCATGCTTGAAGATAGAGACTTTATTCGATACTTAAAACGAGTTGCCGAGGAACGGCGTATTGACTTGGAGGCGACAGACTATGTTTTGCTCGATAAGATTCGACGTGGCGAAAAGATGAAGAAAGAACAGATCGCGCACCTTATTGAAAAGTGGCTTTTGGAGGCGCACGGCAAGACCCGCGGGATGCAGTATGTCTTATCGTCTGACTTGTATCACTATAACCACACAGTAGGTACGAGAACACATAGAATGGGATTGTCCCGAGAATACAGGAAGCAGATTATCCTGGAACACTTGAGACGGAATAAGACCGGAACTATGGCTGAATTTATGCAAGCGTTGCCGGATACCAAGCGTCTTGATATCACAAATCTTTTAGGTGAACTGAAAAAAGCAGGGAAAATCAAAAAGGTTAGTGGAAAAACAAGAGGTGCTGTATGGGGATTAATTACTTAGAATTACCTAATTTCGATGGCATTATACTCTTATTTTAAGCCATATTTTTTGCAGAATAATCTAAAACACCCCGGATAATTAAATGATTGAGTGGCTCCAGTTCATCATCAACTTTCACATGCCCCATCATCATCCCAAAACTTTTTATCTCTTTGCGACGCTCGCGACGGTGGCCACCCTCGCGCTGTTCACGTCGGCGTATGTTTGGCTCAATACCAGGCAGACAGCGGAACCGACGTTTGGGGTGACATTTTCTTGGGCGTACACACGCGAGTTGGGGCTTGACCCTCTGGAAACGTATCGGGCGCTCGTGGATGACCTGGGAGTTCGTCATATACGCCTTCCCATCTACTGGTCCGACGTGGAGCGCGCGCCAGGGGAGTACGATTGGTCGGTGGCCGATGAACTTGTGGCATTTTCAGAGGATCGTGATGTCGACCTGACCGTTGTCGTGGGAGTGAAGGTGCCGCGTTGGCCAGAATGCTATGTGCCTGATTGGGCAGAGATGTTGAGCGAAGCATCTCTACACCAGGCCGTCCTCGCGTTTGTGGAAACAACCGTGGATCGCTACAAGGATTCATCCGCGATTACTCGTTGGCAGGTTGAGAACGAACCGTTTTTTCCGTTCGGCCAATGTCCCACTATCACCGGCGCACAGTTCAAAGAAGAAGTTGACCTTGCACGATCGTTGGACGAGCGCCCGATTCAAGTGACGGTGAGCGGCGAGTTGGGGCCGTGGCTTGATTCCGCCCAGTCCGCCGACATCTTGGGGATTTCGATGTACCGGCAAACGTGGAATGATTTTTTTGGCTACTTCGTCTATCCGCTCACCCCCGAGTATTATTTTTTCCGCGCCCAGCTTGTGAGGGACTACGTGAGTCAGGTCGTCATTTCCGAACTCCAGGCGGAGCCGTGGTTCCCTGAACCCATCGAATCTCGACCGATGAGCGAATGGTATGATTTTTTCACCGCAGAGATGCTGGAGCAGAATGTGGCGTTCGCTCGCCAAGTCGGTGTGTCCGAAGCCACCTTGTGGGGAGCGGAGTGGTGGTATGCCATGAAAAAGGCTGGGGATGATCGTCTCTGGGAAGCGGCTCGTTCTATTTTTGAAGCACCGTAAATATGGCAAAGCAATCGTTATTCGATGTCATTGTGATCGGGTCGGGATCTGCCGGCTTTTCAGCTGTGGAGGCCGCTGTCGCGCAAGGGGCGAAGGTGTGCCTTATCGAGAAAGGCAAACTCGGTGGCGAGTGTCCCAACGATGCCTGCATCCCTTCCAAAGCCCTTCTGAGAGCCGCGAGCGTGTATCGGACGCTAGGGGGCGTGCGTGAGTTTGGGATAGACGCATCGGGGCGGGGTTTTGATTGGAAAAAAGTTCAGGCCTACCGAGAACGCGTGGTGACAGCCATTACCGGAGGAGGCGAGGGAGAGCGGTATCTCCAGGTTTTGAAGCGCTTAAAAGTCACGCTCAAAAGAGGCGAAGCGCGGTTTATCGACGCGCGCACGCTTGAAGTCGGGGACGAAAAGGTGGAAGGAAAAGCGATCGTTGTTGCGACGGGCACGGTCGATTTCATCCCGCCCATTGATGGTCTGCATGATGTTCGGTTTTGGGGATGGAAGGAAGCGCTTACGGCCTCGCGTCAGCCTAAGTCGATTGCGATTATCGGCGGCGGTCCGGTTGCGTGCGAGATCGCCACGTTTTATGCCTCGTTTGGAACGCGTGTCGTGATCCTGCAGTCAGCATCCGCGGTGCTCCACCGAGAGGACGAGGAGATTTCCGGACGCGCCAAGGGAGCGCTTGAGGCGTTGGGGGTAGAGGTGGTTGTTTCTGCCCAGGTGTTGTCCTGCGTGAACGGTGGGATGGGAGCGATGGGACTCAACGTAAAAATCGGCAAAGAGGAGCAGATGTTTGCGGTGGAGAGTGTCGTGGTGGCAGCCGGGAAGCAGTCGAATGTCGCTCGTTTAGGGTTCGATCAAAAAGAACTCGGGCGGCAGAGTCATGTTTTTTTTGCGGGCGATGCGGATGGGGGACTCATGTTCACGCATACCGCGCATCACGAGGGTTGGATCGCGGGACACAACGCGGCGACTCACGCGCTCAAGCGTCGGGGAACGAAACTCAAGCGCGACGAACGGGTTGTCCCTCGTGTGACGTTTATCGAGCCGGAAGTAGCGAGCGTCGGGATGACGCAGGCGGAAGTGAAAAAGAAGTTTGGAAAGGTGCTCGTTGGGCGATACGAGACGCTTTGGCTTGGTCGATCCGTGACAGACCATGCTGGGAGCGGGCTTGTGAAGCTTGTCGCCCATCCCAAAACTCGCAAATTGTTGGGAGCCCATCTCATCTGTCCTCATGCCGGAGAGCTGATTCACGAGGCGGCGTTGGCCATCTCGCTAGGGGCGACAATCGATAAGATCGCGGGGATGATCCATGCGTTTCCAACCTACAGTGAAGGGTTGAAGGCGGCGTCAAGCTCGGCAGTTCTGCTTTCCGTATGATGCCATGGAACGGGGAACGAAGGTGGTGGCCACTTGTTGCGTTCAAGAAGGTTTCCACCAAGCACAACGGAACGCTCAGGTATGTCAAAGTATTCAATAGGCTTAATGTTGTCGGTGGAGGAGTCTACCAGTCAGGGAAGTACATGGAGGATGTTTTTGCGGGAATGTTGCGCTTGATTCCTAAAGACCTTCCGGTTAAGCGGATTCTTCTCATTGGGCTGGGGGCTGGAAGCTGTCTTAAGCCTATTTTTAGAAAGTTTCCCAATGCCCATATTGTCGCATTGGAGTATGACCAGACGATGGTTGAATTGTGCCGTGTGTGGAGTTTGCCACGGGTACCCCGGGAGCGCGTGGAGATTATTTTCGGAGATTTTATTGAGACCCTTCCCCTGCTCTCAGGTGAGTTTGACCTTATTTTGATTGATGCGTTTGTGGGGGCAGAGGTCGCTCCATCCGTTGTCAGCGCACAGGTCTGCTCAGAGTTAAGGCGGCTTCTTTCTTGGCGAGGAGCCATTGGAGTGAATTGGTTTAGGCAGGCCTCGTCTCTTTCTCCAGAGTTTGAAAAGAAGTTCACTCTTCATCGCCTGCGCAAGGTTAAAGCAAATAACGTTGGTCTGTATCGAAGGCCGGGGATGGGGAAGAGAGGGGAGCCTGTCCCAGAGGGGTATAAGGATCGAGAGGAATCTCACGTGACGCGGGGGGAGTCGGTCGCTTGTACAAAAATTGGACGGCTTGTCATCGACCGCGTTTGGAGCAGAAACGAACCTTCACCAACACCGATTCCCGGAGTGCTTCGGTTGATTTTTTGGAATCGGTACGAGGCCCCCATCCCTCCTTCTTGGTTCGAAATTCCCAGTCTGACGGATAGTGATTTTTTGAAGGGGGTTGCGATTCTCGATACCTCTTACTATGACGAGAATTGGAACACGCAGGCAAAGAGACATCGTCGGACATTTTTACAGAGCACAACTCTCCGGATACAGAAGGTAAACCTGGAAGAGTTTGTGAGAGCCTACCATGCTTCTGGGGCTCTTGATTGGATGACAAGAAAGATGTTCATTGGCATTTTGAACTATCATGAGAAGAGGCACCCAGACCTGCTTCACTTGTCGGTCGTGGTGCGTGTACGTGACGGGTTGATCGTTTCCGGGTTGGCGACGGTGGACTATCCCGATATTGCTTTGTCCACGCATGTGATTGCCTTCACGCATACGCAGGCAACGGATGCGTGTGCCGGCATTGGTCTCATTGATGATTGGTACCGTCGGTGTTTGGAGAAGCAAATACGCTTTTTGAATTTTGGAATCCTCGCGCGGCCCGGACGGGATCCTCGTGCTTGGCAGGGATACACTCGGTTTAAGAGACAGTTTCACTTGACGGAGATTCAACGGCTTCGTCTGGCTGTGCGAGTGGTTCTTCCATGGTAGAGGGCTGTGTTATAATCTGATCCATCGTATGTTCAAAGAAGTCGTTTTCGACATTGAAACACAGACCGCGGCGGGGGCGGATTTTAAACAGATGCGAATCTCGGTGGTGGGAGCGTATTTTTATGAGTCCGATGAGTACCTGTGTTTCGAGGAGAAGGACTTTCCACACTTATGGAAGCGTATCGAGCACGGCGACCGGCTGATCGGCTATAACTCTCGCTATTTCGATACGCCGATTCTCAACAATTACTATCCAGGTGATCTCCAGAAATTCGCTCAGTTGGATATGCTCGAGGAGATTCACAAGACGCTGGGATTTCGACTCAAGCTTGATGATGTCGCGGCCGCAACAATCGGGGAGCGCAAAAGCGGACATGGGTTGCAGGCGGTCGAGTGGTGGAAACAAGGTGAGATTCAGAAGATCAAAGACTACTGTTTGCAGGACGTGAAGGTGACCCGCCTGGTCTACGAGTACGGCCTCAAGTATGGCGCCTTGGCGTACGAGGATCGTCTGGGCGGACGCAAGGCCATTCCCGTGAATTTTGCCCAAAAAGAGCCAGCTCCGGCGATCAATTTGAGCATGGGATTTTAGACGCCCCACGGGATAGTGTCGTGAAAAAGTGTGGATAACATATTCTTTGACACCCCATATCTCGTGGCCTACAATAGGGGTATACCACAACATCTAGTGGTAGACCCGTTCCCATCCCAGGAGTGAAGATGATCCCAATGTTGGATCTTCTTTTTATCTGCTCTGTATTCTTCCTCTAATCCATCGTCCCTTCGACCTACTCGCCCTATGTCGGACCATGCTACGAACAAAGTTGAGTCCAGTGACGTTGTCACTGGGTCTATTACAGACGCTGTCTGGACCTTTATGACTTCGGTAAAGAGCATCCAAAAACGCAGCGCGGAGGTGCAGTCATTTGATCAAAAAAAATTGCTCGCCTCCATTGGGGCGGCTCTTGCGGCCTCCGGCATGAAGGACGAAGCGCTTGCAGTGCGTGTCACCGGTCAGGTGGTCGCGCGACTCACGCGGCAATTTGATGGGCACACCATTCCTTCTTTTGCCGACGTGCGTGAGGTCATCTCCCTGACGTTTATCGACAATAATTTCGTCCACGCCGCCAAACGGTACAACTCGTTTCGAACCGCTCTTGCGGAAGAGTCTCGGGACGAGGTCTATGGCCAGGGAATTACCGTGCCACGCTATTTCACCAAGCCCGACGTCCATCCCTATGAGCTGATCGAGTGGGAGACGCGCGACGCGAGCATCACGGATTCCAAGGGGAAGGTCGTGTTTGAACAAAAGGGTGTCGAGGTGCCAAAGACCTGGACTCAGACAGCCACCAACATCGTCGTTTCAAAATATTTTTTCGGGACCATTGGCAAGGAGGATCGTGAGTACTCCGTTAAACAGCTCGTAGGCCGCGTGGCCAAGACGATCGCGAACTGGGGACGCAAGAAGGGGTATTTTCAAACACAAGAAGACGCGCAAGCATTTGACGATGAACTCCACCACATTTTGGTGAACCAGATGGCGGCGTTTAACTCCCCGGTCTGGTTTAACGTGGGCACGACTCGTCCTCAACAATGCTCGGCCTGTTTTATTAACGCTGTGCAGGACGACATGCGCTCCATCCTCAACCTGTGCGTCACAGAAGGCATGCTCTTCAAGGGCGGCTCGGGAACAGGGTCAAACCTTTCAAAACTTCGTTCGCGCCATGAGTACTTGGGTGGCAGTAACGGAAAAGCCTCAGGCCCCGTTTCCTTCATGAAAGGACTGGATGCCTTTGCGGGCGTCATTAAGAGTGGCGGAAAAACGCGACGCGCGGCCAAGATGGTCATTTTGGACATTGACCACCCAGACGTCGATCAATTCATCATGTGTAAAGTGAAAGAGGAGAAAAAGGCCTGGGCGCTTATCGATGCTGGCTATGATGCATCGATGGACGGCGAGGCTTATGCCTCCATTTATTTCCAAAATGCCAACAACTCGGTGCGCGTCACCGACGGATTCATGCAAGCCGTGGAACAAGACGGCCCCTGGGTGACGCACGCGGTTACCACAGGAGAGCCGGTGCAAACATGGAAGTCGCGCGAGCTCATGGATATGATGGCCGACGCGGCCTGGCAGTGCGGCGACCCGGGCGTGCAATACGACACGACGATCAATCGTTGGCACACATGCAAGAATACAGATCGCATTTACGCGTCCAATCCATGCGTTACTGGTGATACGCTTGTGGCAACGGCCTCCGGGTACAAGAGGATCTTGGATTTAGTTGGCGCCTCGACCGACGTGATTGCTGCCGATGGGGAGCCTTCCCATATCACCGAGATTTTTTCGACCGGATCCAAGGAAGTATTTGAACTTAAAACACGTAGCGGGTATTCGCTACGTCTTACGGCTGATCATAAGGTTTGGACAAAAAATCGTGGTGACGTACCGGCCAAGCAACTTCGCGAAGGGGATGTGCTGGAGCTCAAGGCACCAGGATTTGGGGAAGAGCACGTCGACGAAGTGGTCGCTGAATTGGTCGGCATGGCCGTAGGAGACGGGTGTCTTACCTCCAGTCAGGAAACGGTTTTTGTCAGTGCCCATAAACAGTCCCATGCCGCAGATGGACGTGGATCGAGGTGGAGTTCGGTCGTTGAGACGCCGACCGGTGTTCGAATCGGGACGAGCAGTCGTTCTCTTGTGCAGCCATTGAAGAAGTACGCGGTGGTGGATCAGGGGTCGATCAACAAGCAATTCAGGGACGCCGTCTTTTCCCTTGACCAAATCTCCCAGGCAGCGCTCTTGCGCGGACTTTTCACGGCCGACGGAACCGTAGCCCATTATGGCGACAATTCTCACTATGTGGCTCTGGATTCCGTTAGCCTCCCGTTGCTACGTCAAGCACAACTCCTCCTACTCGGATTTGGGATCAAGGCAAAAATTTACGAAAACAGGCGTTCGACTGCCACGTCGGAATTACCAGACGGGAAAGGGGGTTGGAAGACCTACTCGGTCGAGCAAATGCACTCGCTCAGAATCAGCCGGTCTTCACGGATACGTTTCGAATCGGAAATAGGTTTCCTTTCCGGAAGTGCAAAAGGGTTTGAGCTCACGCGGCTCAACGAGACGGTCGGTACTTACCAAGACGTAATGACGGACGAATTTGTTTCGCTTGAGCATGTGGGCATCCAGGACGTGTTTGACCTTACCGAGCCACGCACGAGCCACTTCGTCGCTAATGGCCTTGTGGTTCACAATTGTAGCGAGTACATGTTCCTTAACGACTCGGCCTGCAACCTGGCTTCGCTCAACCTCATGCGCTTCCGTAAGCCTGATGAAAACGGGGTGACGGTGTTTGACGTGGAAGCCTTCAAGAAGGCCAACGAGATCATTATCACCGCGATGGAGATCATTGTCGGGAGCTCTGTCTACCCAACCCCAGCGATTGAACAAAACTCTCACGATTATCGCCCACTAGGCATCGGCTACGCGAATATGGGTGCGCTCCTGATGAGCCGCGGTCTTGCCTACGATTCGGACGAAGGTCGCAACCTCGCCGCCGCGATCTCCAGCCTCCAGAGCGGACACTGTTATTATCAATCCTCCAAGATCGCCGAGAAGGTCGGAACGTTTGCGGGATACAAGATGAATGAGGAACCGTGTCTGGAAGTCATGCGCATGCACCGCGATGCGTCCTATCAGATTGACGATCACGGCGTGCCGGCAGATCTTCTGACTGAGTCGCGCAAATGCTGGGACAACGTTGTTGAACACGCTGGGAAGCACGGACTGCGCAACGCGCAGATTTCCGTCATCGCTCCCACAGGCACGATTTCATTCCTCATGGACTGCGATACGACAGGAATCGAGCCAGATATCGCTCTGGTGAAATATAAGTGGCTCGTGGGTGGTGGCATGCTCAAGATGGTGAACCAGACCGTCCCTGAGGCACTCACCC
>JBBTRQ010000009.1:0-45017 GCA_038065075.1 Patescibacteria group bacterium | reverse complement strand
GATCCCTCCGCTCGGCCGTGGAACGGCCTCGGTCGGGATGACACAATTACTTTCAAACTAACTTCCTTGCCACCTCATCAATGTCCCCTGCTCCCATCACAAGAACCACATCCGCAGGCGCAACAAGATCACGCAGTTGTGACTCGGCGCCTTCTAAATCGGTCGCATAGGTCGTAGTAGACCTATTGATTTTCCCGACCAGATCCTGCGAGCTCACGTCATGACCCTCGTTTCTCCCGGCGACGTCGTAAATCTCTGCGACGATGGTCACGTCGGCCTGTGGCAAGACCTCGACGAACTCATTGAACAATTTTTTTGTACGATCATGTTGATGCGGCTGGTAGCACAGCACAATGCGGCGATTGGGAAAAAACTCTCGCGCCGCCTCGATGGTCTGTTTAATAGCCGATGGATGGTGGCCGTAGTCAGAAATGATGTCTGCCCCCTTCCAGACGCCAACGCGCTCGAACCGTCGCCAAATACCACGAAACTCCTTCAGGACTCGTCGGCACGTTTCAAACGGCACACCCAGCTCCATGCTCGCCGAAATGGCGGCCATGGCGTTGTACACGTTGAACTCGCCTGGAATCTGAAGTTCGAAGTTGCCAGCGTTCGTGGTGATTTGCTGAATGCCGTTTTCTGTCTTGCGGGAGGTGAACGCATAGGTCGGATTGGTCTTATTGGACCCATACGTCACCGCACGACTCACGTTCAAAACGGCACTTCCCGCATCGTCCGCATTCACCACCACCATCCCCTGCCCTCTTAGTTTATCGACGAAGGTTTGAAACGTGTCCTGGATGTGTTTGAGATCTCGATAGTAATCGAGGTGATCCTCTTCAATATTCGTGAGCACGATCATCTCGGGATGGAAGTGCAACATGTTGGCTCGATACTCACAACCTTCGACGACGAAAAATCGTCCGCCGCCGTGACGGAAATTCCCATCCTTGAATCCTGGCACCAGGGAACCGACCAAGACGGTCGGATCGTACCCCGCCGCTGAGAGCATGAGTCCGAGCATGGCAGTCGTCGTCGACTTGCCGTTTGTGCCGGTCACGACGATCGTCGAAAATGATTTTGAGATTTCGCCAAGTACCTCAAAATTTGTCCGCTGTGGGATTCCCCGCTCACGCGCGCTTACACGCTCGATGTTCTCTTCTGGAACCGCCGACGAGTACACCAAAAGATCAACCCCTTCAACGAGATTTGAACCAGCATGGCCCGAAAAAATCTTTGCTCCGCGAGTCTCCAAATCGTGCGTAAGAGGACTCAGATGAATGTCCGAACCGCTCACCTTCACACCCTCATGCAAAAACCACTTGGCAAGCGCTGACATGCCAATCCCACCGATCCCAACAAAATGGACGTGTTTATAAGACTGAAACATACGCATCAAGTCTATCACAACTCCTGTCTGTGTCATTGCGAGGGAGTGCAACGACCGAAGCAATCCTCCGACTTACCGAAGGCTTGCTTCGCTGGCGCTCGCAATGACACAGGTAAAATAAAAAGCGCCACCCGTAGGTTAGCGCCGTTGTTGCGTCCAGGTGATGATGCGGTCGCCGTGAACCGTGGTCCAGGCGATGCCTCCCTTCTGGGTGTAGTGGAGGTTCCACGCCAGCGGCACCTGCGTGCCGACTTGGCCTCCGATAATGGGTTGGTCGTACACCCCGTCGTGGCGGATGGCCGCGGCGATGGCGCCAGCGTCGTCGATCAGGTATTCGCGCAGGTGCAGGCCCAACGCGATTGCATGATCGACACCCGTGCCCACGATTCGCTCGTGGAGGACACGGCCGAAGCCCTGGCTCTCGCGGATCTTCACCGCGACAGCGTTCTCGGAAGGCGACCACACGACGGACGCCGGGTCGATCTCGAACCGACCCTCGTACACCACCTGGCCGTCGTCGAGCTGAAGACGTCTCACATCGTCCGGCTCCCCTCGGGGATGGACGAGAGAGAGGAGCGTTTCCGAGCGTGGCGATGACCAGACTCCCAGAAGATCCCCGTCGATCTGAATGCGCACAGGAGTCTCGCTCGAACTCTTGCGGTTGAGCTCGACCAGCCAGGACTGGCTACCGCGCGCGACCGCGAGGAGAAGCCGTCCACACCAGTGCACGATCCCCACAGGACGCTCGGCGTCCTGCAGGGTCAGCATCTGGAAGGGAGAAATCTCCCCGTTCTCGTTGAGCTCGTAGGCGTGCAAGACGCCGCCGAGCTCCTCGACCACGGACAGTCCTCCCCTGAAGGGGCTGACCAGCGTCTTGTGGCCGACCGGCCAGAGACCGCCCCACGAGGTGACGACGCTCATCTCCGGACTTCCGTCGACGGATCCGCGCAGGAGCCCAGAGGGACCACGCAGGAGGCGATCGAGCGGAGCGAGGAACGTTCCCTCGCCTTGGTCGAGACGCCAGAGTCCCGACGGGTGGCCATCGACCTTGCCCCAGACAAGGAGCGAGTCGGCCTCCATCCGGAGGATCCGTGTCCCCACGTCGGGTCTCAGCCGCTCGAACCTGGGCTTGAGGACTCCCAGCTCCGAGTGGACAACCAGCTCCGCTCCGCGGCGGAACGTAACGACATGGGCGCTGGACTGCCCATCGACACTCACAGCTAGCTGATCCCCGGAGATCAGCTGACGCAACGTTAGTGTGTCGACAGTTTGTCCGATGTTCGCGACGATACGCATCGTCAGCTCGTCGCCGAGCTCGCCCGTGCGGACTTCGCGACTCCCGGGAGGAATCAATGTATGGTCCATGAGACCTCCTTCGTCTCAACCTAGTGACTTTTTGCTTCATTGTCAATGGGATTTCCCTCCCGTACAATATGGATCGATAAGCACCAACCGACACATCCACCTATGTTGTAATCAAAAGACATGAGATTCAGTCTAAATCATGTCTTTTTATTTTCGACACCTATGTCTATTTCTGCCTTTGATCCAGAGTTGTCCCAAGCACTCAACGGCGAACTCAAGCGGGAGCAAACAGGACTGGAGATGATCCCCAGCGAAAACTTTGTCTCTGAGGAAGTCCTCGAAGCTCTCGGTTCCATCGGCACCAACAAGTACTCCGAAGGCTACCCAGGATTCCGCTACTACGGCGGGAACGAGTGGGTCGACATCATCGAGAACCTCGCGCGCGATCGAGCCAAACAGCTTTTTGGCGTCACCCACGCCAACGTCCAACCAGCATCTGGATGCGCCGCCAATATCGCGGCGATGTTTGCTCTGTTGAATCCTGGCGACACGCTCATGGGGATGAACCTGTTTTACGGCGGCCATATGACCCACGGCCTCCCAGTCAATTTCTCTGGCCGCTACTACAAGTCCGTCCAGTACACATCGACGAAAGATGGCTACATGGACTTTGATCAAATGATGTCGCTCGCGCTCGAGCACAAACCCAAATTGATCATCGTGGGTGCCACCGCGTACCCGCGCCTCATCGACTGGCAAAAGGCCCGCGAGGTTGCCGACGCGGTGGGTGCGTTTTTGATGGCCGACATCGCCCACATCGCCGGACTCATTGTCTCTGGCGATCATCCCTCCCCGGTGGGCATCGCCGACATCATCACCACCACCACGCACAAGACCCTGCGCGGACCCCGTGGCGCGATCATTCTTGCCAACGGCAACCCGTCCAAACCACTCAAACCCGTAGAGGTCTCGCGCGAGAATATCCCAACCCTCATTGATCGAGCGATCATCCCTGGTCTCCAGGGCGGGCCGCATAACCACCAGACCGCCGCGATCGCGGTCGCACTCAAAGAGGCTCTTCAACCGGACTTCAAAGAATACGGCCACCAGATCGTGAAGAATGCCAAGGCGCTCGCCTCCGAACTCATGGCGCGAGGGTTCGACCTCGTCACCGGCGGCACAGACAACCATCTTATGGTCGTCGACCTCACCAACAAACAAGTCACAGGTAAACAAGCGTCGGAGGCTCTCGACCGAGCCGGCATCACGGTAAACAAAAACACGGTTCCCTTTGAACCGCGTTCTCCGTTTGATCCGTCTGGAATTCGACTCGGCACACCAGCGCTCACAACTCGAGGGTTGAAGGAGGAGGAGATGAAACAAGTCGGTGCGTGGATCGACGAAGCGATCGCCAATCATACCGACGAGGCAAAACTCGCCTCAATCAAATCAGATGTGAAAACGATGACCGATCGATTCCCGCTATATCCGACATTGAAGTACTGAAAAACCTTACCGATACCCAGTCGCGAAGGGTCAATGTCTATGCCAAGGGAATGCTCTCAACGCGCTTAATGAGCTCGTCCATGGGTATCTCTTGCCCAAAGGACGAGGAAAGGATTTTCGTTTTGAAAAGAGAAACGCCCGTATCTTTAAAGGCACGCAGAAGCTCCAAGTTCCAGGTCTTGAATGCTTCAAATACGGCCGGCGCCTCGCGGCGGTCAAAGGCTTCTTCAAAAACAAAGAAGGCTTCCAGAAGTCGTGTCCGCAGACCGTCTTCCAGAATGTTGTAACAAAGATCGCGTCGGAAACCGTCTTTGGACTGCGCGTAAGACGGCATGTTGCCGTTCTCTGTTTTAATGCCCTTGTAAAGCGCATCCAAGCGGTCTTGTTCTGAAAGACCGGGAAAGAGACTTAGCAGATACACAGTTAACTCAAGGATATAGAAGATGCCGACGCGCTCAATCGTCTCGGTGTCTTTTTGTTTCTGTTCGCCTTGCGTGAGATCGCGTTTACGATTCGCAATGGCCGCGAGCCCCGCAACGTGTTCTGAAACCGTGCGCCGAGCTTCTTCAAGCCGCTTTTGGATTTTTCGCAAGAGGATTTGATCGGCTTCCTTCGGAAACGCCAAAGCGTAAAAGTGAAGGAATCTTATGAGCGACTCCAGAAGGATTTTCTGCTGTGTCGGGTCGGGGCTGAGCGCACCCTGTGCCGATGCAAGAGAGCGATACAATTCTGAATCCCGATAGCTTGTTTGAAGCGAGCCAAGGATGGGTTCTATGGCAGTCGTAAGCCGACGTAGAGTTTCCTCCACGTCAGAAGACGGCCAAAAGTCCATTGGCCGTCTCTTGAGCTTTTCACTCAATTGAAAGATGTCCCAAAGAAGAGGTGTCATGTTTTATGCTTGCGAGCCGCTTGTCTTGTTTCCATTTCTTCTTTAATCTGCCCGATTCTTCTCATCGGAACTTCATATGGTCTTCTCCTCGGCAGGTCGCTGTCAATATCCGAATCTCTAATTATATTATTCATGTGGAACTCCATGTTATATACAATTCGACCGGTTTCTTCTTTCAGTTTTTCCGGATTTTCTTCGTAGAGAACAAGAGCTTGTTGGAATTCCTTTTGCACCCTTTTGAGATCATCGGCATGTTCCATGACACGCTCCAAATGTTCGTTTCTTCTCTGAAGATCCTTTGGACTTAAATCTTTCTCAAGCATGCTCTCTCTCATTTTCGATATCGCTATGGTGACAGTTTTCATCTTTAAACTAAGCCCCTCCACTTTTCCCAGAGCTGTATTTAGAGCTTCTGCCCTTCTTCCTGTCTGGAGACTCTTTGCGAGTGTCGCCTCTGTCGCTTTCATAGCGTCCTCCACGCGCGTGAGATCATCCATGAGGTTGGTAGGTTCGAATGAAGCGTCCTTGTCAAATTTCGCCGCTTCTTTTGCCGCGGCTTGTTCGTCAGGAACCGCGGGGACTTCGGCTGGAGACTCTCTCAAAGGAGCCTCCTTCACCTCAAGAACTTTATCTTTCTTTTCTCGTGCCATATTTCAACATTATGAATAAAAGGAAGTTTTATCGAGTCTTGCCAATCTCATTGTTGTTAAATTAAGTTTATCATGGTCATTACACAAAACGCAAAATACTTGAGGCGCTAAGAGGGAATCCCTTTGGCTCTTTGAAGAAATTCTCTTAACTTTTGAAATGCTCTTCCGCGATGGCTCAGGGCGTTTTTTTCTTCGTCCGACATTTCCGCAAAGGTACGATTGTGTCCGATCGGACAAAATAGAACATTGAAGCAAAGTATAACAAATGTTACTGTAGCCGTCGTTATGGCTCAGATACTCGATGGCAAACAACTTGCCTCACGGATTCGCGAGAAGATCAAAACACGCGTCGCCGCACTCCCTTCACAGCCTGGACTTGCCGTCCTGTTGGTTGGTGATGATCCTGCCTCACATCTGTACGTCAGTCTCAAGAAGCAAGCCTGTGAAGAGGCAGGAATTTTCTTTGAACTCAACCTGTGTCCCTCAGACACTCCAGAGCAAGACCTCATCAAAAATATCGAGGCACTCAACGCGCGTGGGGACATCAACGGCATCCTCGTCCAGCTTCCCCTCCCGGGCCAAAATGCCGATCGTGTAATCGCGGCTATCGATCCCCTGAAGGACGTCGACGGATTCCATCCCGAGAACCTACAGAGACTTCGCCATGGAGAACCTTGCATCGCCTCCGCGGTGGCGCTGGGCGTGATGAAGTTGATTGATGAGGCCAAGGCCCGGGGCTCAGCGTGCATCGTCTCTTCCCCTCTTTTTGCCGCGCCACTGGTACTGCTTCTGAAGGAACGTGGTGTGCAGACAACCGTCGTTCAAGCTGAAGTTGCTAATCTTGCCGACCGAACTCGAGAAGCTGATATCTTGATCGTTGCCGAAGGAATCCCGGGACTTATCCGTGGCGACATGGTGAAGCCTGGCGCGACCGTGATCGACGTTGGAACGACTCGAACAGATGAAGGCCTCAAAGGCGATGTCGATTTCGATTCCGTCGAGCCCTTGGCTGGAGCGATCACTCCTGTCCCTGGCGGCGTCGGTCCTATGACGGTCGCGATGCTACTCGTGAACATTCTCAAAGCATTTGATTTACAAAGCAGGTAATTTTGCATTTTAAAACCGCCGCCTGATCTAGGCCGCGGTACGCGTCTCCCGATAGTGCGGGAGGATCTGCGAGATGCTGTCGAGCACCCGCGCGTTGACGCGGGTCCCGAGGAAGTCGATCTCGTAGGACGGAGTCGTAGGGCTCCTCATGAGCGCGACGTTGGCGCCCAGGATGAGCGGGAGGGCGAGGTCGAGTTCGAAGATGTCCCCGACCACCAGGAAGTCGGCCCAGACCAGTCCCCGCTCACTGCGCAGACGCTGCAGGAGGTCGAAGTAGTGCGGGCGCTTGCAGAAGATCGGACGGTCGAGCCCCGAGAGCTTGAACTCGAGCTTGGTCGTCCCGCTGTCCCCGTTGTTGTCCACGACGTACTTCTTGGCGCCGCCGTAGACGCGCTCGCGCCAGAAGCCGAAGAGCCTCTCGGCAAACAAGGCTTCGTCCTTCGAGCTGTAAAGACCAGCCAAGACGAGGAGCTTGCTCAGAACCGCGTCGGTGTGCGAGTTCGTGACGATCGCCGCGGGCATCTCCTGCGTGAAGACCTCGGTGAGCAACTCGACGGCACCGGCACGGAAGGCCGTGCGGGTCAGCCGGTAGTTGTCCCGGTAGAGGATGTCGGAGAACAGGTTCTCGCGGAAGCGAGTCGGCAGGACGATGCCCAGTTCGTCCAGGATCATGGCCGCGATGGGCTTGATCCGCAGGTACGGGTCGACGGTCGCGGGGGCCACGGCCAGGCCGTTCATCACCCAGGCGTAGCGCGTCGGATCCCCGAGGATCTCCGCCTGGAACCGCGCATGCAACTCACGAATCTGCTCCAAGGAGCTTCCCGTGAGCGCCGCGAGATCACGCAGGTAACCTTCCGTGAACGGAACGCCCTCTTCTTCGACATCCGTGAGCGTTCCGTCGAAATCCAGAATCAGCATGCGACCTCCGAGGTTTTGAGAGTGGACGGACAAGAAGGTATCGCACGCAAATGAATACGTCAACCAAAAAACAGCCTAGGCTGTTTTTATGTGGGAGGTTGTGCTGGAGAGGGAGGCGATTTGTGCGCGGCTATGCCGCCGACCAGGATCGCCACCATGTTCACCCAGTTGGCATTGACTACGTCCCAGGTGAAAATCGTCGTCCAGGAGTATCCATAGACCGGCTCAACGAGTGCCGCGGTGGAGATAAAGAGGAGGATCATCCACCCGATCGCCGTCACGAATCGTGCCGTCCAATCATCACGCGCGTTTCGGAAGTACAAATAACTCACCAAGAGGATCCACAACGGGGTAAAGACGTTTGCGGCGAACAAGAAAATCGGATGCTCGAGGATGCTGTACATCGTGACGACGAGAAGCATCACCGGATACCACACGATAAAGAGCAAGGTGTAAAAAAGGAACCACCGTTTTGTCAAAATCGATCTGACCTCCATAGAGCATTATGTTAGCAGAACCATGACGACCTCCCAAATAATCCCGGCGGCGAAAATGGCGATGATAAGCCAGGTAAGCGGGGCGGGAAAGTTGATGCAGTGATGCGTTCGACACAGTCCACGTCGACGCATCGACCAATACGAGAGGGCGACGAGGATCCCGAGGACTCCTCCAAACACACTTCCGACAAACCCGATGATGTCGACAAACTCGCGCATCCCAAGCGCGAACAGAACGACCGGCACCGCGCAGACCAAGAACCAGGCCGTCTTGTGGCGGAGGTTGAAATCAAACTTGAACGTGTTGAGCAGTTCGATGCCAAGAACCATGTAGATGGAAAGGATCGTGAGCGAGCCCAAAAGTGTGGCGACCACAAGGAACGTCGTGCCCAGATCCGGCACAAGACCCTCAAAGGCCATGGGTGACGTGTCCGCTCCGGTTACGCCCACGACCGCAAAAGCAAAGAGTGCGTACAGCAAAAGAATGATTCCCATGCCCGTCACGATCACGGGTGAAAGAAGGCGACGATACGTTTTCCCCAGAACGTCTTTGAGCTCAGGCACGATGCCCATGCCGGAGAGGGAAAACAGGATAACTCCGTAGGGGATAAAAAATTCTTTGAGATCGAGCGTGGTATAGTGAGACACGTCTACGAGCGGAAGGCTCGCAAGAATGATGAAAGTAAACAGAAACAAAAGGGCGCCGACGACGAGATATTCGATGCGCGAAGCGAGCACGAGACCACCAAATACCAACGCCGAGGCGATGATGGCAAGCGCGTAGGAATACACCGCCTCGCCGCCGCCAAGAATGGGCGAGAGGAGAAGGTGCAAGAACGTCCCGCCGACGAGCATGTAGGCAAGCATCGCTCCCCAAACGCCCAGACTCAGTGCCACCAGCGTCACCCATTTCCAGAATCGTCCTGTGTAGATTCCAATGTAATTAACCAGGCGGTGGTGGCCAGGTGTTTGCGCCACAATCTCGCCCAGCATGAGCTGAAGCACGACCAGAAGCCCACCCAAAAAGAACAGCTCGAGAAGCCCGAGTCCAAATCCTCCTTGGGCAAACGCATAGGGCAAACCAAAAACTCCGACGCCGACGATCGCCCCGATCATCATGCCTACAGACCTCAAAAAAGGACGATTAGGATGAACCATAGTTCGACTAACTCACTACAGGTAGAAGAGTCCACAAGTTACACTCAATTATAGCAGATTTCGCTTGCGCGTGGGGCTTCCCGTGTTACTATGCACGTCGACTATGGCTACACGCGAGCGGATTCCGCCACAAAATCAGGAGGCCGAGCAATCCCTGCTGGGATCGCTTCTGATCGACAAGGACGCCGTCACGAAAATCGCTGATCGCGTGCGGCCGGAGGACTTTTACCGTGAATCGCACCAGCATATTTTTGAAGCGATGCTCCAGCTCTATGAGCGTCATGATCCGATCGACATCTTGTCGCTGGGAAACCGACTCGAGGAACAAGGACTACTCCAGCGTGTCGGGGGCCGTGCCTACTTGGTGGAGTTGTCCAACATGGTCCCGACCTCCGCGAACGTTTCTCACTACGCCGACATCGTGCAGAAGAAGGCGACCCTACGTCGCATCATTACGGCGGCAACAGAAATCACGAGCATCGGCTATGAGGAGGACGAAGACGTGGAGGAGAGCCTGGATCGCGCGGAGCGGGCGATGTTCGGTGTGTCGGAAAAATACAACAAGAATACCTTCGTGCCGATTCGTAGTGTCCTGCAAGAAGCGTTTGATCGCATTGACGAACTTCATCGTAACCGCGGGAAGCTCCGTGGCGTGCCTACCGGATTTCGTGAGCTCGACTCGCTTCTCGCGGGTCTTCAGAAGTCGGACTTGGTGATTCTCGCCGCGCGACCATCCGTTGGAAAAACCTCGCTCGCGCTGGATATTGCCCGACAGATCGGGATCAACTCAAAACTTCCCGTGGGATTCTTTTCGCTCGAAATGAGCAAGGATCAACTTGTCGACCGTATGATTTGTGCACAAGCGAACGTCGACCTTTGGAAGCTGCGCACAGGCCGACTCTCCGATCGAGACGATGACTTCCCTCGCATCGGAAACGCCCTGGGAGAACTCTCCGAGGCGCCGATCTTCATCGACGACTCAGCGGGATTGAACGTGATGCAACTACGCACAAAGGCACGACGACTCAAGAATGAACACGGGCTTGGCGTCATCGTTGTCGATTATCTCCAACTTATGGAAGGCCGCGGGAGTAAGAACTCGGACAACCGCGTACAGGAAGTTTCGGAAATTTCCCGTGGTCTCAAGATGATCGCCAAGGAGCTCAATATCCCCGTGCTGGCGCTCGCTCAGCTCTCACGCGCGGTAGAGATGACCAAGCCCGCGATCCCACGTCTGTCGCATTTGCGCGACTCGGGTTCCATCGAACAAGATGCCGACGTGGTCATGTTCATCTATCGCAAGTCCGCTGACCACAGCTATCGGCCCGAGGACATCCCACCAGAAGAACAGAACATCGCCGAGGTCCACATTGCCAAGCACCGCAACGGGCCCACGGGAATGGTGCGATTGTTCTTCGATAAAAAGCGTGCCTCATTTTTGAACCTTGAAGTTCGACCCGGTTCGATCGCCCCGCCATCGGCCGAAGAGTCAACAACACATTTCGCTCCATTTGCCAGATCCCAAGCTCCGATCGCTCCACCACCGATTGATCCAAATCCCTCGATTGGCTAAGATATAATCATAATCCCCGTCATTGCGAGGAGTCGCAGACGACGAAGCAATCTTAGAGGATTGCTTCGCTGGCGCTCGCAATGACGAGACCTATATGTATGTTCAACAAACTCAAACACATCAAGGAACTTCGTAAACAGGGAAAGGTCATGCAAGATGAGCTCGCGACCGTCGTCGGTGAAGGCTCGGCCGCCTGGGGTAAAGTGAAACTTCTGGTGAATGGAAACCGCGACTTGGTCGGCGTTAGCATCGACGAAGAAATGCTTAAGGACAAGACTAAGCTCGAGGACGCCATCAAGGAAGCATGGAAGGACGCAACGGGCATGAAGTTCCAGATGAAACTTGCCAAGAAAATGCAGGACATGGGGGGCCTGGACATGCTTAAGAATCTTCAATAGGTCCTATTGGTCCCATAGGACCTATGCGCCGTTTCCCCGAACCCATTTCCAATCTTGTCGCAACCTTTTCGCGACTCCCAGGCGTGGGGCCCAAGACGGCCCTACGGTATGTTTTTTACCTGTTGTCACAACCGAAATTTGATCTCGAGGTCATGGCACGAGCCCTCACCCAACTGGGCGAACGCATCAAAACCTGTCCGCACTGCTTCACCTACACCGAACGCGAGATGTGTGACATCTGTCAAGATCCAAAACGTGACGCGAGCTTGCTGTGCGTGGTCGAGGAGGCGCGCGACATTTCAACGATCGAGTCCACCGGCATGTATCTTGGCTTCTATCACGTCTTGGGCGGGACGCTAAATCCGATCGAGGGCATGACGCCGGACACCATCCGATGGCGCCAACTACGCGAGCGACTCGAAACGGATCCGACCATCAGCGAGATCATCCTTGCTCTCTCCCCCACCACTCACGGCGAAGCAACGATCATGTTTCTCCAAAAATCTCTCGCGCCTCTTGGCCGCTCCATGACTCGCCTCGCCCGCGGCCTCCCCCTGGGCGCCACACTCGAGTTCGCGGATGAGGTCACACTCGGCGACGCGTTGAAGGGTCGAAAACAAATCTAACCTCTTCCTATGCTTCTCAACGGACTTCTGCAAACCTGGTCGAGCTTCGTCTAGCCACTCCCCCATGAGGACAGGCCATGTATCCCTGTCTTTTGTTTTTTCTCAGAACCGGAGGGCTCATGCATACGCACCTGATTCATGGGCACAGTCCCATCGTACTAAGCGTTCCACACGATGGAGCGACACTTCTTCTGGGAATGCCCAGCCGCTCGATGAGCAAACCTCGCGATCTGGGAACCCTTCCTCTCGCCCAGACGCTACGAATCGCGTTACACAGACTTGGCCTGGATGCATCCATGATCTGGTTGGATCTCCATCGCTCACTAGTCGACACCAACGACGAGATACACAGGCGTGCCTACGTTTCGGGACTCGAATCTGAGTTCGACGCTTATCACGACCTTCTCGATCAAACGATTGAGGACGTGCTGGCGCGCAACGATCGTTGCTTCCTGCTCGACATCCATCGTTGCGACTTCCCCGGGGGACCCGACCTCATCCTAGGATCAGACGAGCACCGAACCTCTTTGCGATCCTTCGACAAAACCCTCGCCGACCATCTACGTGCGACCTGCTCGGTCGCTTTTTCTCCAGATCATGCTCTGGGAATTGACCGCCGCTACCGCGGGGGTTGGATCGTTCGTCGTGCCGCCAAACAGTTCGGCACACAGGGGCTCGATGCCGTACAGCTTGAGCTCAACGAACCGATATGGCGTCCGGATCGGCTCCATCAAGTCCCACGCGACCTCGCACTCGCCGTGACTCAGACGATCCTTCGACCACACCTCTCAACGCACAACGAAAAACAGGCGCCACTCTGACGCCTGTCTTTACTTACTGAATGAACCCTCCTGCCTGAATCTCCCAGAGCTTCTTGTAGATGTTGTCTTTCTTGCGCAGAAGCTGGGCATGGGTGCCAGAGTCGATCACGCGGCCATCATCGATGACCAGGATGCGATCCATTTTCATGATCGTCGAGAGACGGTGCGCGATGACGATGGTCGTCTTCTCGCGCATCAGTTCCGCGAGCGCGTCTTGAATCAACGACTCGGACTCAGAGTCCAGACTCGACGTCGCCTCGTCCAACACCAGGATCGGCGCGTTCTTGAGAATCGCGCGAGCGATCGCGATGCGCTGGCGTTCTCCGCCCGAGAGCTTCACCCCGCGCTCGCCGACGTGGGTGTTGTAGCCATCCTGCAGTCCTTCAATAAACTCGTGAGCGTGTGCTTTCCTGGCGGCCTCCATAACCTCCTCGTCCGTCGCTTCGCGCCGGCCGTAACGAATGTTCTCCATCACGGTGCGGTGAAACAAGATCGGCTCTTGAGGGACAAGAGCGATGTTCGCTCGCAAACTCTCCTGCGTGACCTTGGCAATGTTCTGGTTGCCGATCAAGATCTTCCCGCGCTCGACATCGTAGAACCGGAACAGAAGTTTCGTGACCGTGGACTTCCCTGCTCCCGACGGTCCCACGAGCGCCACCTTCTCTCCTGGTTCGATCACGAGATTCATGTCACGCAGGACACGGCGTGTCTGGTTAAAGGAAAAAAACACATTCTGGAATTCGATGCGGCCTGTTTGAAACTGAAGCTCCTTGGCCCTACGAGCATCTTGAACCTCACGCGGCAGATTGAGGATCTCTACCATTTCATCCGCGTCCGCAAGGGCGGAAAATACTTTCCGAACAGCGCGACCAAAGTCCCAAATCTTCATGAAGATCCCGATGAGATAGCCTTGGATCAGGGCAAAGTCACCGATCGTAAGAACCCCCTGTTTCCACAAGTCGACCGCGAGATACAGGATCACGAATTCGATCGTGAACATGAGCCCAGACTGGATCGCCTCGAGAATCTCGGCAAGATTCCAGGTGAACGTATTCGCTCGACGGAGCCTCTCTGTGACCTCTTTGTACAGCCGGCTCTCGAAGATTTTTCCGGTGAACAACTTCGTCGTGACGGCATTGGTGATGGAATCCGCGAGAACGCCCGTGGCTTCTGAATCAATCTCGGCTCGTCGAAAATCGAACTTCAGCTTCCATCGGGCATAGAAGATATTGAAGATCATGAATAGGACGGTCCATCCAAGCAGGACAAACGCAAGGGTGTGACTACGCGACCACAGGACGATCAAATTTCCCGTGAGCAGAACAGAAAGCGGGACAAAGTGAAACTGTACCTGCTCGGCGATATCCTCAAAGGACCGCGAGAGACGACTGACTTTGCGCACCAAGGAACCGGCAAAATTGTTCGAGAAGAAACGGTAGGAGTGCTCGTGCATGTTTGCGAGCGACGTCTGCTCAAGGTCTGCCATGATACGAGGCTGGAACCAGTTGCTCAGAAACGCAGAGCATCTCCAACAGGTCCACATGAACGCGTGGAAAAGCGCGATGATACTGAGCGTCCCAATGAGCAGGGTCGAGAGGTCGGCTTCCCCTACAGACAGATCCCCGGAAAGCAAATCGAAAAACCGTTTATAGAAAAGTGGGACGATGACATCAGAAATGCTCGCCGCAATAATAAGACTCTGGATCAACAACATGCGACCCTTATAGTGACGGATATGCTGCCAATAGACGCGCAGGATACGTCCAGTATTGATTCGATTTGTTTTCTGCATAAAAAAGAAGATCGCCTTTACGCGGCGATCTTTTCAATCTTGATCTTGGTGAACGGCTGTCGGTGGCCGACGTTGCGTCGGTACCTGACTTTGGATTTGTACTTGATGACCGAGACTTTATCATCTCGACCTTGGTCAAGCACAACGGCCGTTACCTTCACGCCGCTAATGGTTGGTGTCCCAACCTGAGTTGTCGTGCCCTCTTCATCGGAAACAAGAAGGACATCAAAACTGACATTGGATCCGACTTCCGAGTCGAGCTTCTCAATCTTAAGTTCCTGTCCCTCTCGGACCAGGTACTGTTTCCCTCCTGTCTGGATAACGGCGAGCGTTGCCATAGCAGTATTTCCGCGGTTCCATCTGTTGAGGTAGACCCAGGCTTTAGCCTGGGTGCAACCATCTCATTCGGGAGAACCCAGGCTAAAGCCTGGGACTACCGTATGGATGCATACCCCACATTGTATACCAGCGTCTCTCAAAATGAATTACGGCGGTAGATTACTCATCTGAGAGCTCAATGTCAAGAATATCGCCTATTTTCACTTTGTTTTGTGCAACAAACCCTGAAGAAACCTCCAAAACCTTATCCACAGGTGATGGTGACGTATAAATCGTGAGTGGGGGCTCCTCTGGCACTGCCGCTTCCACAAACCCAACAATTTCGCCGCCATCAATCCAAATGATATCGATGGGGAACGCCATGTCCTTCATCCAGTAGCTCTGCACCACTGAATCCTCGTGGAGGAACAGCATTCCCCTCTGCGACCCAAGGCCGGCGCGGCCGGAGAGTCCACGAATGCGCTGTGCGTCATCATCGGCAATCTCCACCGTGATGACGCTCCCGTTTGGAAACACAACGGTCGGTTGGCTCTGCGTCGTGCAACCTGCACCAAGGAACAAGATCGAAATAAGTATCCATTTACGCATGTCGGTCTTTCTGAACGAGTAAGACAGCGGCGAGACCCATGATGATCGCAAGAATGAAGAGGGCCACGAGCTTCTCGCGGCTTTGCAAGAACAACGCACTCACGCCAAACGCGGAGGCAATGACGACATACAGAAGAACGATGGGCGTCTGACCCCAGCCGAGTTTCAACAGTCGATGATGCAGGTGCTTCTTGTCGCCTTGAAAAATACGAGGAGCCCCACCCTCTCGCCATCGTCGACTCACCACCCACACCACATCCAAGAGAGGAATACCCAGAACCAGGAGCGCGGTCGCGAGTTTTCCGCCGGAGATCACCGCGAGGATGCCTAGCATGTAGCCGACGAATGTACTTCCGCCCTCGCCCAAAAAGATGGACGCGGGATGCACGTTCCAAAAAAGAAATCCGACGAACGCGCCAAGGGTCACGGCGGAAAAAATAGCGACATCTGGTTGGAAATAGGTAACCGTGAGTGAGAGAAGCATGATCATGATCGCCCCAACGCTTGTCACTGATGTGGCGAGGCCGTCGAGGCCGTCGAGAAACTTGGTCGTGTACATGACGATCATGAGCCACACAAAGACGAGGATGTCCGACTGCCAGCCCCCAAGGACGATCGCTCCGCCCAGTGGATTTGAAAGTTTGTCGACTTCGATCCCAAATCCGATCGCGGTCAGCGCCGCGAGAATGGGCGCGATGATGGCCAGACGCGGGGGAAGTTCACGTCGATCGTCGATGAAGCCGCCGATCATGAGAATGAGCCCACCCAAGAGCACCCCTAGGTAGTGGCGCACATCAATTTCGCCCGAGGTCAGGAGGTCGCTCGAAGTAAGAATCCCAATCGTCGCGGCGGCCAACGCAACAAAAATCGCCACGCCTCCTAGCATCGCGACCGGACGCGTGTGAATTTTTCGTAAGAGTCCTGGCTGGTCGATGATGCCAAAATAGATGGCAACGCGTCGAACAAACAGCGTAAGAAAAAAAGACAAAACAAACGAGAGCGTCCCCCAAAGGATGAGTGTGGTGATCATAGCTCTGCCCCCTTTTCAATTCGAATCTTGCCTCCTGGTTCTAAGACAATCGTATCACGCCGTTTTACCTCGCCCTGCAAAAGCGCATTGGCGATCGCGTTGTCGACCTCTTCTTGCACCAGACGTCGCAGGGGTCGGGCACCGAATTTTGGATCGAATCCTTTCTGTGAGAGCTCAGCGACGGCAGAATCCTCCGCACGGAATCCAATCCCCTTTGGCTCGAGTCGAGTGGCGACGGCGTTCATGAAGAGCTTGGTGATCTCAAGCACATCCTCCTGCGCGAGCGGCTTGAACACAATGATGCCGTCGAATCGGTTGAGGAACTCTGGTCGATAGATGCCGCGCAATTCCTCCTCGACCAAGTGCGTCTTGATATCCGCGAGGGCTTCCTTGCGGCCGACCGCGTCTTGGATGTATTGGGTGCCGGCGTTGGAGGTACAGATGATGATCGTGTTGGTGAAATCGATCGTGCGGCCAGAGGCATCCGTGAGCCGACCGTCGTCGAAGACTTGGAGAAACACGTTCAAGATCTCTGGATGGGCTTTCTCAAGTTCATCCAGAAGCACAATCGCAAACGGCTGTTTGCGCACGGCCTCGGTAAGAAGTCCCCCGTTTTGTGAGCCAGGCGCGCCCAGGAGTCGATTGATGCTCGATGCGTCCTGATACTCGGACATGTCCAAGCGCACCATCATATCCTCACTTCCGAAATAGGTCTCCGCAACGGTTTTGGCGAGTTCTGTTTTTCCCACACCTGTGGGGCCGAGAAACAGGAACGTGGCGATCGGACGCCCCCCCGAACGCAATTCCGTTCGCACGCGTCGCAAAGCCGCGGCCACGGCATTCACCGCTTCCTCCTGTCCGATCACACGGCCATGCATCTTCTGCTCGAGTCCCAACAATTTTTCTTTTTCATCTTCGGCAACGGACGTCGTCGGGATGCCTGTTTTGCTACTCACAATCTGCGCCACGTCTTCGCCCGTCACAAGCGCATCCTTGCCACGCGACTCCGAAACTTGCAGAGCGGTCTCGCGCGCGACCTCAATCGCCTTCTTGGGCAGATACGTTTCGTGCATGTAGCGATCGGAAAGTTTCACGGCGCGCTCCACGGCGTCGTAGCTAAAAATCACGTTGTGCTCGTACTCGATTCCTCCGATCTTGGACTCGAGCATAAGAATAGCTGACTCTTGATCTGGCTCCAGGATATCAACCTTCTGAAAGACTCGTCCCAAAATCGAGCGCTCTACCACGGCCGTGTAGGCTTGCGGAGTCGCCGAGGCGACCACGAATGTTCCACTGCGCGACAAAAAGTCGACAAGGGTCGCGGCCAGATCGCTCGCGTCTGAACCTTGACCCACAAGTTGGTCGATGTCTGTGAAGGCAAGAATGATATTGCGTGAACGAGAGACTTCCGCAAGAACGGTCAGGAGTCGCTCCTGCGCCTGCGCGGCATTTGCCCCCGAGACCAAGTGCGGAATCGAGATACGAACGAGTCGACGATCCTGCAAGATCTTCGGCACTTCCTCTGTGACCATCAACTCCGCGATCCCGGCGAGCACGGTGGACTTCCCCACTCCTTCAGGCCCGACCAACACCACACTTTGTCGACCACCCTCAATCACGCGAAACAGCTCTTCGACTTGTTCATCGCGGCCGATCATCATGGGAAGCTGGCCGTTGACCGCGGCCGTGGTGAGATCCTCTGAAACGGCGTCAAGCATGGGCGTGGCAACCGATGTCATGGCGCGGTTCATCGCTCCGGTTGGTTTGTAGAGCGCGGCGTGGCGGAAGGCTTTGTAGCGCTCACGCATTTTCTCGTGGATCCGCAACCAGGCGATCATGTTGTGAAATTTTCCCTCGTCGACGCCTTTGTCGAGCAGGAGCTCGCGGACGAACTCGTCCTGTTCATAAGACGCCGCGAACACCTCAAGCGAACTCACCTCACGACGTTTCTCTTGCCCTGCACGGCGGAAGGCTTCGAGCAAAACGCGCTCCCCATCGATTGTCAGCACTGGTGGCTTTCCCAATTCGCGCGTTTCCAATCTGCGAGCAATAGGAGACTTGATCTCATCAAACGTCAGCCCAAGCCGACCAAACACCACAGAGACATCCGTTGCGTCCATCGTGCCCACGAAAAGATGAAGTGGTTCAACCTGTTTGTGACCAAACTTTACCGCGAGTTCGAACGCGCGCTCAACCGCACTCCTAGCCTCATCCGAATACACATCCGCAAGATTCACGTGCGTACCGGTCTCCTCAAACGCTGTGGGCTCGGGAACGTCCTCGACGCTCGGCATGACTCCTACAAATTTACCGACCTGTGACTGGTGATAAAACAAAAAGACTCCAGACAACAGGGCGGCGTACAACAGCAGGCTTGACCAAGAGGGCTCAAACCAAAACGCTTTGGTCAGGATCGAAAACGCATCCCCTTGCAGATAGGCCAAGAGCAAGCCAAGCAGAATAAACACGACGAGCTTGCCGAAAGTCACAGCCGTCAACAAACGACCAGCCGCCGACTGTGCCGCGCGCGCCTGAATGTGTCCCTCATCCATCGACGAGGACCACGCGTAGGATGTGCCATTCAGTTGTATCTGGAGGCTAGGCATAGGAGGCGATCACTCCAAAAAGATGAACCACGAATCCGATAAGCGCAGCCGGAAGGATGATCACATAGACAAGAGCCAGCAAGACCGCGACGATGGCCCACACAAACACACCCAACGACCGGAACACCAACACAGCAAGTCGGACGATAAAACTGATCGCACGGCCGGTCACGGACTCGTCGCCGTACATGGGCACAAACAAATTCTTCGACCAGACGTCGACACCAAAGTACTGAACGCTTCCAGAAATAGAGCGCACAAGTTTTCCGATCGTTTCACGCAGTCCGGTTGAATACCACCACAGCGGCAAATACAACATCTCGCGGATGCTGGTGAGCGCGGCGGTCTTTAAAACGAGACCAACGGTGGGCTTCTGCATATATGCATTGTAACATAAAAAAACCGAGTAATCGCTAATTACGAATGGGATACGAATATACGAATTTCGAATAGGAAATCCCATTCGTAATTCGTATATTCGTACAGATTCGTAATTCGTCGATTATTCAGTCTTCTGTATCCACTCACGCAGACATCGCATGAGGGTGAGATAGAAATGCAGGTTGTGAATGGTGGCGAGGCGTAGAGCAAGAAGTTCCTGTACCGAGAAGAGATGCCGCATGTAGGCACGGGAAGTTGTCTTGCACGTTTCGCAGTCGCAGTGAGAGTCAATGGGAGACTGATCCAACGCGTTCGATTCGCCTGTGATACGAAGACGATCGTAAAAAAGATTTTCTGGTCGAGGGTCTTGATACGCGCTCCAGTCAACGGTCGCAGGATCTTGATTCCACACAAACAGCGTTCCGTGTCGGGCGTTACGGGTTGGAATCACACAGTCAAACATATCGACGCCCATCTGGACGTACGCGACGATCTCCTCAGGCATTCCTCCGCCCATGAAGTAGCGAGGCTTGTCCTGCGGGAGGATTTCACAAACACGTTTCACGATTCGGTACGCATCCTCCCGTTTCTCGCCAACCGACAATCCACCAATCGCATATCCATCAAAGCCAATCTCCATGAGACCTCGGGCGGATTTCTCGCGAAGGTCCTCATGCGTGCCCCCTTGGACGATGGCAAACAATGCAGTCTCGTCATTGCGAGGAGCCCCGAGTTCGTCGAGGGGCGACGAAGCAATCTTAGAGGATTGCTTCGCTGGCGCTCGCAATGACGAGTATTCGGCTTTACACCGTCCCGCCCACCGCAGTGAACGCTCCATCGCCTCATCATAACGCTCACGACTCGAATCGCCGGCGGCGACATCGTCGAATTGCATCACGATGTCCGACCCAATCGCCGCTTGCATCTGCATCGAGAGTTCTGGCGTGAGATTCACGCGCGCGCCATCGATGTGGGACTTGAACGTGACACCTTCCTCGGTCGTCTTGTTCATTTTTGAAAGAGAGAACACCTGATACCCACCTGAGTCGGTCAAGATCGGTCCGTCCCAGTTCATGAAGCGATGAAGTCCGCCAAGCTCGCGCATGGCCTCGAGTCCCGGGCGCAACAGAAGATGGTACGTGTTGGAAAGCAAAATCTGCGCGCCGAGGTTCTTCATGTCCCTCGAAGACATTGTCTTCACCGCACCCTTGGTCGCGATCGGCATGAAGAAAGGAGTCTGGATGACTCCATGAGCTGTCTCTAGTTGCCCGCGACGAGCACGGCCATGTGTGGTTTTCTGTTGCAAAAAGTTCATGCTGGTAGCCCCGGGCTTTAGCCCGGGTGCAGTCACGCCCAGGCTAAAGCCTGGGTCTACCCTCTTAAATCTAGTTGCTCTAAAAGCTTCTTCTGCTCCCGTGTGAGCTTGGTCGGCGTTTCGACATTCACCACCACGATCTGGTCGCCACGCTTGCCCGCCATAGCTCCAGCGAAGGCGGGGCCTCGTGCATGTGGCACCCCTTTTCCTCGAAGGCGGAACTGCGCGCCCGACTGTGTCCCAGCCGGAATCTTCAGGTCGACGGAGCCGTCGACCGTCTCAACCTCGATGGTGTCTCCAAGAGCCGCCTGCGTGAACCCAATCGTCGCCTCTGAAATAAGTGTCGTTCCTTGTCGCTCGAAGTGTCGGTCTGTGGGAACGTGCAGGCGTACAAAGAAGTCCCCCGTGTGCCCAGCCTTGATGGCTTCTCCTTGACCGCGCACGCGCAAGGTCGCCCCGTTCTCTACACCAGGCGGAATCGACACAGTGAAGGCCTGCTTCTTGCGCTCCACTCCCTGACCGTGACATGTCGTACAAATTTTCTTTGGCATCTCACCGGTTCCCTGGCAGGTCTCACACGTATGCTTCGTTTGAATGTTCCCAAACATCGTCCTCTGAACGCCGACCCGCACGCCGTTGCCATTACAGTCCTTGCACGTCTCCATGCCAGCACCGTGTTCACCACCGGTTCCCGCACAACGGTCGCACGTCGCGGCCTTAATGAGTTCGACTTCTTTTTCCACGCCGAAAATGGATTCTTTAAACGTGAGCTCCATGTCGACCTGGATGTCTGACCCACGACGCTCTCGAGAACGTCCACGACCTCCACCAAACAGATCACCAAAAATGTCGCCAAGATCTTCAAATCCAGCCGCGCCTTGAAAGCCCGAGAATCCACCAAATCCCTGGCCACCGCCAAAGCCCGCCGATCCATCAAACGCCGCAGACCCAAACTGGTCGTACTGCGCACGCTTCTTCTCGTCGCTCAAGATTTGGTAGGCCTCATTCGCTTCCTTGAACTTTGCCTCATCCCCGCCCGCTTTGTCGGGATGGTGTTGATGGGCGAGTTTCCTAAACGCCTTCTTGATGTCATCTTGTGAGGCACCTTTGTCGACGCCGAGTGTTTTGTAGTAATCCTTTGTCATAGCTGAGACTGCGTAATCGACGAATTACGAATGGTACGAATATACGAATCACTTACGATCCATTCACAATGCGCTTTTGGCGCACTCCGAAACGAGTGAAGTTTAAAATAATCCCGAGCGATAGACCCATTGAAACAAGATACTTCTTGAGTTGATTGATGTTCCCACGCTCGAAATAGTTGCCAACCTTGAGCTCGACAACAATCTTTTCCTCGACAAGAAAGTCGAGAATATGTGTCCCGACCTTCACCCCCATATATTCTACAGGAACACGAAGCTGCCGTTGAAATTTTAACCCTCGATTATTAAATTCAATTGCCATGGCATCCTCGTACGTCTTTTCTTGTAGACCGGACCCTAGCTCATTAAAAACCGAAAACGCAGCTCCGACGATCTCATAGCTCAATTCAGGATGATGAATAAAAGTTTCTGTCGTAAGTGCCATAGCCATAGTCGATTGGAATTCGTATATTCGTACCATTCGTAATTCGCGATTACTCCGCCTCTGCAACCGAGCAGGCCGTTCCGTCTAAATCGGGATCTTGATAGCTGGTGACGAGGATCATGGAGTTTGGTAAAATACTTACATATGGATAAATGGGCACTAATTCTCCGAATGATCGAGGGTATAAACACGAAGCTACTTGATATTCGCGATGAATTAGCGACGAAGATGGATCTGGGAACGCTACAAAAAAGAATGAAGGAACATGAGGAGCTGCTACTTCTACTTTTGAAAAATACTGAATCATTTTATCTGTGTCATCCCGAGCGACCAACGGGCCTTTGCCCGCCATAGCGGGCTTCGGCCCGCGAAGGCGGGAGTCGAGGGATCTCTCAACTGTGATTCGGGATCCCTCCACTCACCGGCTTCGCCGGTTCGGTCGGGATGACACAGACTGCTTACACCTTATCATCGACACTCTTCGCAATCTCAATGATCACCGGTTTCTCCACAGCCAACCAATCCTCATACCGCATGCTCACCGAGTCTGTAAGAGAACCTGCATTGAAGTGAATAATATCGTTTTCTGCCAGATGTGGATCGACAAAGGTCTTGAGACCAAGCAGTGACCCAAACGGCGGGACGCTACCGGGCACGCAACCTGTCACCTCTTGGGGATTCTGTGCGAATCCGACCGACTCGCCGCATGCCTGCTTGGCTTTGCTCCCCCACAGCTTCATATCCGCCGGCATCACGAACAAATAGTTCGCCCCGGTCTTATCGCCCTTGGTCACTATCGCCTTGGCGCCCTCATGCAAACTCACTCCCCTCACCCTCGCCGCAATCTCGCTGGTGAGCGTTGGCTCGTGGTGCTGGGTTTCGTATTTGCAACCGTGGGCGTCGAGAGCCGAGATGATTTTGTTGTAGGTGGGGGTGGACATATGTGGTTGTGTTTCGTTCTCCTCCTTTTTAAGGAGCGGATACTCTGTAACTACAGACAAACCTAATTTTCTGCTTGTAAAAAAGAGATCAAAACAATTCCACTTAAATAGCACAAGAGGGACAGAAATACTCCCACAATGACGATTGCTAAGTAACTTGATACTTTGATTTAACTAAGCCAAGGAAATCGGACAAAACTTCACGATGTCCATCGAACAACTCCAACATTGCCATCACAAACTTTGGGTTTGCAGAGACATCAGATTTTGGAAAAATATTTTCAATCAAATCGCCACCTAACAGCAAGGTACCCATTGAATTTTCTGTGATGTACATCATCTGATAAATACCACGAAAGCGTTCGTATCTCTCCCTCAAAAGTTTTTCAAATTCAGTCGCCTCAGTTTCGGACAGATTCATTCGACGGTATAGCTTTTCATGTACTTTGTCTAAAATCCTTTTGGATAGATCCTTACTATCGACCTTCTGCTGAACAGCTTGGGTGACAACAAACGCCTCTAAAATAGTGATCTCCTTTTTTGTCCCTTCCTTTAATTGTTCGCCAATATCAAGATCAGCGAACAGTTGACCGTAACCGATAATTCCTGCTTCTGTTAACGACGTAATCCCGATGTTAATTAGCCCATCGGCTATATCGTCAGTCGTGATAGTTTTTTTAAAAAAACTCATAATTTTGTTTGTTCAATCACTCAATAACTATGCTTCGATTCGAACCAGAAGCCAACACGATTCGACCCTTAGGTCCTGATTGGAAGGCAACCCCCCGATTGTTTCGTTGCACGGATAGAACTTCTCCAATTTCAACGGAGGTAGATTTGTCTGTCCCTCCAATCACAACTCCTGGGCTGTTCTCAAGAATCGTTGCATGCTGACTGATCTGAGCCGTACCCAAAACAACTTTTTCACCTTGAATAAGTGCTCCGGGTGAATCGATGATGACATCTGCGTTTTGTACGACACTAAGATCTTTAATCTTTTTCATAGGACGCAATAACCATGTACCAATCAGCATGAACAACTTGATTAAATTAACTAGCAAGCTCCTGAAGCCGACAAACGTAAGGATAGGCATACTTACTCTCCCTTCTTCTCAAACTCCGCATCAATCGGCTCGTCTTTTTTTTCTAAGGCTCTGGTATTCAAGGCACTGACAAACTTTGTCACAAACTCTCTGGAATTTTCTGATTCTTTCAGAAGATGATCAATCATCCCAGCCAATTGGTAGAATGGTCGTTCTGACCCTTTAGTACCGGCAACAAAATTGTTAAGCGCGAATTCTAGCTCCCAAGCTTCGTGATCATTGGACATAAATATCTCATAAAAAAATTATCAGATTTATTCTTCTTTCTTCTCCTCAAACTCCGCATCGATGGGCTGATCGGTTTTCGTTGCCCCGTCCGAACCCGGGCTAAAGCCCGGGGCTACCCCATCTCCGGCTTGCTGGTTCTGATACATCTTTGCCCCCACCGCTTGCGCGGCGGTCGACAATTCGTCTGCGGCTTTCTTGATTGCCTCGTGGTCGTCGGAATCTTTGACGGCCTTGAGTGCTTCGATCTTGTCTTCGACCGACTTGCGCTCTTCGGCTGTAACCTTATCGCCAGCGTCCTTGAGCATCTTCTCGGCTGTGTAGATCATCGTCTCCGCCAAGTTCTGGTGCTCGACTTTCTCCTTGGCCTTCTTGTCTTCGGCTTCGTGCTCCTGTGCCTCTTGCTTCATGCGCTCGACCTCGTCCTTCGAGAGGCCTGTCGATCCCTGAATCGTAATCGACTGACTCTTACCTGAACCTTTGTCGGTTCCTGTCACGTGCAAAATACCGTTGGCGTCGATGTCGAACTTCACTTCCACCTGTGGCACGCCACGTGGCGCCATGGGGATGCCCGACAAAATGAATCGTCCCAACGTCTTGTTGCCTCCTGCCATTTCTCGCTCACCCTGGAGCACATGAATCTCGACCGTTGTCTGGCTGTCGGCGGCTGTCGAGAATACTTGTGACTTGCTGGCGGGAATGGTTGTGTTGCGTTCAATGAGCTTGGTCATGACGCCACCCAGAGTCTCGATACCGACCGAGAGCGGTGTCACGTCGAGTAACAATACGTCCTTCACCTCGCCCTGAAGCACACCGGCTTGCACCGCGGCGCCCATCGCCACAACTTCGTCCGGGTTCACGCTCACGTTTGGCTTCTTGCCGAAAAAATCTTCGACGGTCTTGAGCACAAGTGGCATGCGCGTCATTCCACCCACCATGACGATCTCTTGAATCGCACTCTTATCAAGTCCCGCGTCTTTGAGCGCCGCCTTCACCGGCCCGAGCGTTTTCTGCACGAGGTCATGCACGAGCTCTTCGAGTTTGCTACGCGTCATCGTGAGTACCAAGTGCTTGGGACCGTTCGCGTCGCTGGTGATAAACGGCTGGTTGATTTCCGTCTGCATGGCTGTCGAAAGCTCAATCTTGGCGCGCTCGGCTGCGTCCTTTACGCGCTGGAGTGCCAGCGAGTCCTTGCCTAGATCGATTCCCTCTTGCTTCTTAAATTCCTCGAGGATCCAATCAATGATCACGCGATCAAAGTCATCGCCGCCCAAGTGTGTGTCGCCGTTGGTGGACTTCACCTCGACGGTGTCCTCGCTGACATCGAGTACCGACACATCAAACGTTCCTCCTCCAAGATCGTAAACCATAATCTGCTGGCCAACCTTCTTGTCGAATCCGTAGGCGAGCGCGGCGGCCGTTGGCTCGTTGATAATGCGTCGAACTTTGAGTCCGGCGATTTCTCCAGCCGTCTTGGTGGCGTTGCGCTGGGCATCGTCAAAATACGCAGGCACCGTGATGATCGCCTCTTCAATCTTCTCGCCGAGCTTCTCTTCCGCGTCGGCCTTCAGTTTCTGCAGGACCATCGCGGAGATTTCCTCTGGCGTGTATTCCTTATCTCCCATTTTTATCGCCACCCCATCACCCTTCTGGACGATCTGGTAGGGCATCACCTGCTTGTCTCGCGTAACTTCCGCGTCACTCCAGCGTCGGCCGATCAAACGTTTAATCGAGAACAGAGTGTTTGTCGGATTCGTGACGGCCTGGCGCTTGGCTGGAAGTCCGACCAATCGCTCGCCGGCTTTGTTGATGGCAATCATGCTAGGCGTCGTGCGCGCGCCTTCTTTGTTTTCCAAAACCTTTGGCTGTCCGCCTTCAATAATGGCGACGGCCGAGTTGGTGGTTCCAAGATCAATTCCGAGAATTTTAGGCATATGTATTTTGTGTCATCCCGACCGAACCGGCGAAGCCGGTGAGTGGAGGGATCCCGAACTCGAGATCCCTCGGCTCCCGTTGGTCGCTCTCCTCGAGTCTGAGCGACCTCGGAGTCGAAGACGGGATGACACAGATAAATTTATTTGTCTTTCTGTATGTTATTGATAATCACTTTGGCGGGTCTCACGACTCGATCACTGAGTTTCCAGCCACGCTGGACGATCTCGAGAATTTCATGGTCGGCCTTTCCTTCCTCGGTGCGTTCCCCGCCTGCGTCATGCAAGTGTGTGTCGAACATCTCTCCGACACTGCCGTATGACTCGAGTCCCAAATCGCGCATCACGCCATCAAGCTGACTCTTCACATGCATAAGCCCCTGGAGCCAGGCATCGAGCTCCTTGCTCAAGCCTTCTGGCTTGAACTTCGCCGCTTGGTCGAAGTTGTCGAGCACCCCGAGCAATAGGTGCGCAACATATTGCTTCATGCTCGTACGGATCTCAGTTCGTTCTCGCCCAAGATCCTTCTGAAGGTTATCGTAATCCGCGAGCGCGCGTTTCCACCCGGCGAGATACTCGTCGCACTTCTCGCAAACATTTTTTTCTTCTTCACTCATACTTATTCGAAATATTCATCAATGACCTCTTTGGCACGCTCGATGAGCGCCAGGTTGCGCGAGTAGTCCATGCGCAGTGGACCCACGAGTCCGAGCAAGCCCTGCGTTTCCCCATCGATGTTGTAGCGCACAAGGATCGTCGCCATCTCCTGACCGAAGGGATTCCCTGAGCCGATAAACACCTGTGGCCCTTCGGGCAAATCTCGATACATCCTCTGCATCACCTCATCAAACTGATCGACCAAACCCGAGAGTGTCTGCATGACTTCTGGGTCGTGGAAGTCCGGTTTGTGAAAGAGGTTTGAGACACCCGTGTAGTACGTCCATTTTGGATCGATCGCCACGATCGCGGTCTCCCCAGAAATCTCGACGAGCTTCTTGGCCATGGACTTGAGAGCTGTCTGGGTATCCTTGGCTCTGGTCGAGGACTGGAACGGTGTTCCCTCAACGACGAACGTCTTGTCTCGGAGGTACTGCAGGTAATAAAGGTACCCCTGTTCTGTTGGAATACGGCCAGCGCTCGTGTGCGGCGCACGAAGGAACCCATTCGCTTCCAACGTTGCGAGCTCATTGCGGACCGTCGCGTCAGACACACCCAACTGGTACTGCTCATTCAAATACTTCGAACCCACGGGCTGTGCGGTACGAATATAATCCTCAATCACAAGTTTCAAGATGAGTTCCGTGCGTGAATCCAGCATACAAAAAAGATTAGCACTCACTATTATAGAGTGCTAATCCATGATGTCAACTACTCCTTTGGAAAGGAAGAAACCGTATGAACCAGGACGTGCGCGGGTCTATCAGCGAAAAGCGTTCGATCTCTTTGAAGTTCCCAAACAAGTGAATCTCTTACCAGAGAATCTTCTCGCTTGCTCTGAAGGATGGACACCATCCGATGGCTGGCAGACTCTCCTATTTTCCTATCGAACATCGCAAACCTGTCGCCTTGCCTGAGATCCAAAAAATGTACCCCTGGCGTATGAGCCTGCGTGATCCTCTGACCTTGTTGGATAAGAAGCTGTCCACCTCCATCCTGAATAAAAAAAAGGCGCTGTGGTGAATGGCTCTCCTTGGAGAGCGGAATGATCTTCGCCAGACAAACGGCCGGTACGTCCTCTACCAGACCCAATCGATACAGGGCGCGTACTCGCATCTGAGCCGACTCCAACACGGCAATCATCTGGGATGCCACCTGCCGTGTCATACGGTGAATGAACTGGTCTTCGTCACCTCCATGTGCCATGGCGTAATTACGGATGCGAACATCCAACGTCTCAGCCAATTCTGACCCAGCCGCTCGTATCGCATCCTTGGAGGCAAGAAATCCATGCGCGTATGGTGACGCTTGCACCACGAGAAAAAGTCCTGACTTATTCCATACTAAACCAGCGCCACCCTGGCAGGTACCCTCCCCTCTTTGTGGATATTCATACACAGACATACCTTCTTTGGTTAGCTATGTGTCGTAGACTTGACCGCTCTCTCCCACAAACGTCTTGTCGTCCTGGACTTCTCAAGAATCTCGGAAAATTTCTTCCCACTTAGCACGGAGGGGATGATCACGTACGTCGCGCCCAAGGCGTAACATCGTTGTGCTTCCTCCAGAGCGTGCACGGAAACGATGACCGTACCGGAAAACTTTCGAGCATGCAGGAAGGTCAACAGCGAGGTGCTGACCACAAAATCAGGAATGGTCGAGATGATGAGCTTGGCCTTGTCCGCCTTGATCTCCTCCAGAAAATTCTCGTCGCCCGCATCCCCGTACATCGCGGGTTCACCCATCTCCGCCAACTCGCGCACGGCCGCCGGGTCAAAATCCACGACGGCATAGGGCTGATGCAGTTTCTTGAGCCCTGCCAGGAGCACGGCACCCGTGCGATGGAATCCAAACAAGAGGACTTTCATCGCTGGAAGCTCGCGACGCTTCTCCGAAGGGAGTGTTGTATGTGGTTCCATCCACCGGAACCAACCGTGTAGGGTTTGAAAGATCCGTTCGTTATGTTCGATCAGATACGAACTCGCCGCGATCGTGATGATGCCCACCGTCGTGGCAAGACTGAGAATCTGCTCATCCAGATGCCCAAGGCTGATTCCCACAATAAGAACGATGAATGAGAACTCTGAAATTTGGGCGACGGTGGTGCCGCACAAAAATCCCGTGCGCGGGTGATACCCCAATAGTCGCATGATGAACATCGAGATAAACGGATTACACAGCAAGATAAACAACGAGAAGAGAATCGACGGGAGGAGGGTGGCAGAGAGATTGTCGATCCCCAGTCGTGTTCCCAGCACGATGAAAAAAATCACCAGGAAGAAATCACGCAGAGGACGAACGCGCGCGTTGATCTCGCGGTAGTACACGGAAGAAGAAAGGGTGATGCCGGCAATGAGCGCACCAATCTCGACGCCGAAACCGAAATACACCAAGATGCCGGCGATCAGAAAACACCAGGCGACCGCGAAGATAAACAACAGTTCCTGCGACTTCGCGACATACTTCAGGATGCGCGGAAGAAGCTTGGCGGAGATGAGCCAGAAAATCGGAACGAGCAAAACCGCTTTGACGAGGGTGCTCGCCAGGATGTTCTGCAAACTTGCGCCTGTTCCCACGGCCGAAAGCCCCAAGAGTACAAGCATCGCGATGAAATCCTGCACAAGCAGGAACCCGACCGAGATGCGGCCATAGAGGGTGTCCAGGTCCTCCTTATCCATGAGGAGCTTCACGATGATGATTGTGCTTGAGAAGGAGAACGCGATGCCCAGGTACGCGCTTGTGAGCGGATCAAATCCCAGGAAGAACCCAATAAGAAACACACTCACGGACGTAAACAAGACCTGACCCACGCCGGTCGCAAGCGCAATGCCACTCACATCCTTCACGCTCTTCCAGTTGAGACCCAGTCCGACCGTAAAGAGCAAAAATGCCACGCCGATTTGCGACATGACATCAAAGACATCTCGTGAACTGGTGAGCGCCAAGAGGCCTGGTCCCGCGATGATTCCCGTGAGGATGTACGCGATGATGAGTGGCTGGCGCAGACGATAAACCACCATCGAGAGCACCGCCGCGATGACAAGAACGATTCCGATCTCAAAAAACAATTCCTCCAGCATACGTTGAATTATATCATGCCCTCGTCATTGCGAGGAGCCGAAGGCGACGAAGCAATCTTTGACGATCTTCATCCCCTGTGAGATGCTGTCTTTAGATATGAAACAGGCACGACTCCAGTTGAACAGCGCATATTATCGTCCGGCGATGTCCGTCGAACGATAGGTTGTATTTCAAAGTAGAACCTAGGGTCCGGCGGAGATCGCCGGATTTTTGTTGCGCATTGCGCAACACGGAGGCAACGTGCAGGTTCTTCACTCTTCACAGATCGCCGCGCTCATCCCCGACTGGGCGCATCAACTCGCCACCCTGACCCGCCTGGCCTGGAGCGACCAGGACGACCGGTGCTGGTTCCCCTACCTTCCGCTCACGACTGAACACGAGTGGCTCACGCACGTCGCGCACGACTGGGCGAACGGAACGATGCACTCGTGGGTCGCGGTCGTGAATGGCCAGATCGTCGCCCATGCCGCACTACTCAACAAGGCAAAGCACTGGGAGATGGGACGCATGGTGGCCGTGAATGCGCCGCACGGTTCGATGCACGAGCTGTGTCGTCGTGCCATCGCCTGGTGCCGGGATCACACCATCCACGCGCGGATGGAATGCACGCAGGCGCACACGCGCACGCAGGAGCACGCGCTCATGGTGGGTATGCGTTTCGCCGGCCTGGGAACGCTCGACGAGATCGACGGCGTGCGCTGGGACATCATCTTCTTCGACACACTCGAGGGAGTGGCGCCGTTCCAGCCGCGTCGCGGCGTCATCGCCGATCCGCTTGGAGTGCAGGTGTTCTGCACGGACTCCAATCGCGCGCGCCTGTGCGAGATCTCACACACCCTGCGCACCGACCGCGGCGGTCTGCTTCCGCCCACGCACTTCCACATCCTGCCCGAGCTTTTGAGTTCCGTTCAGGAAATCATCGTGCTCAACACCGCTGCCGCCCGCTACTAACCGGGCGGTTTTTCTTTCTTGGAGGCAAAACAAAAGATACGATCGTTTTGATCGTATCTTTTGTGGTGACCCCACCGGGAATCGAACCCGGATTTACAGGATGAGAACCTGCCGTCCTAACCATTAGACGATGGGGCCAAATGGCTGATTCAACGAGCAGGAGAATATCACACCGCTTGGATCCTATCAAGACTGCGTGGCTAGTGACTTTGCCAGTAGTCCGTCTGCCTCACCAAAAGCTCTGGTGCGCGCAGTGGCTCGGCCATCACATCCTTCACGACTTTTTCTGTGCGCGCGGACTGTGAGCCTTTCACCAGCACGATGTCGCCTTTGTGGATTTCTCCGTCGAGCCAGCGGCCGGCAGAGGCGGGAGTATCAAAATGCTGGGTGTGGTCTTCTGGAATTCCTGCTTCGATGGCGCCACGACGAATATCGCGCGCACGTTCGCCGACGGTCAGAAGAAAATCAACGCCGATCTCACCAACCTTGAGGCCGATCATGCGATGCTCCTGCTCGCTGTACTGCCCAAGCTCGGCCATGTGACCAAGAACAGCAATGCGACGAGCAGACTCAACGGGGCTAAAGCCCCTAAGAACTTCTAATGCAGCCTCCATCGACGCAGGCGCCGCGTTGTAACTCGAGTCGATAATGAGTGATCCCTTGATGCCCGGAATCGGATTCATACGACCTGGCTCGAATTGCGTGGTCGGAAGTTTTTCGAGAATCTGCTCGCGCGTGAGTCCCAGATGCTTGGCGATCGCGATCGCTGGCAAAAGCGCGCTCACGCTGTGCTGACCCAAAAGATTCTGAAGCTCGAGCGCGAGCCCATCGCCATCCTGTGTCGTTACGTCTGCGGTGATCGTGGAAAAATGCTCCCCGGGCTCAAAGGAAAAGTCCTCTCGAGTCTGAAGAAGGTAGTTGCTGGCACGGACATTAGCCGCGCTTGAAAATCCGTACGTAAGTATCGGGCAATGCGCGTGTCCCTCGAGTCCTAACACGCGGGGATCATCCGCGTTGAGGACGACGAGCTGTTTCGCGTGCTGTAAAAGAACCGCTTTCTCCTCCGCCAGTTCTTCGATCGAACGAAAGTATTCAGCATGAACGTGAGAAATGCGGGTCATGACCGCGATGTCGGGCGCGGCGATCTCACACAGATGCTTCATGTCGCCGGGACGGTCAATGCCGTACTCAAGCACAAATACCTCTGGCATCACTTTTGGACTCGAGAACAACACCTTCAACCATCCAAAGATCGACTTCCCTGCCGACTCCGCTCCCAAAATCGTCAGCGGCACACCAAATTCGTTGTTGTAATTCTTGATCGTTGTGCCCACTCGAAACTTGGCGGACAGAACGCTCGCAATCGCATTGCGCACGCTCGTCTTCCCCACCGAACCCGTGACCGCAATCACGAGCGGCTTGTGGATAGCCAGAAGTTTCTTGGCCTTTGAAGTGATGAGATTCTGAATGAGATGTTTCATAATCTGACGGGGCTAAAGCCCCTATGAATTCACAGCCCCTTATTCAAGTCCCTTTAGGGGCGTTATTCCGTAGCCCTCACCGGCGGGACTTCAAAGTACTGTAGCAGAAACTCGGCGATCTCCCCAAACAGCGGCGCGGCGGTTGACTCGGCCCACACCACATCTTTTGGATTGTCGATTCGCACCACCATGGCAAACTTCGGATCCTCCACCGGACCAAACCCGGCGAACGACCCAATGGTGTTGTCTTGCTCATACCCGATCCCATCGGTCTTTGCGACCTGCGCCGTTCCCGTTTTCCCGCCGATGTAGTAACCGGGCACGGCGGCGCGTTTTCCGTGACCATGTTCGATGACCGAGACAAGCATCGCGGAAACCAGCCGCGCGGTCTTGGGATCCATCACCTGCGCGATGTCACGCGTCGATCGCTTCTCCACGGTTCCATCGGCATACTGAATCTCGTCGACAATGAGCGGCGCCTTCAAGACTCCGCCGTTGGCAATCGCGGCATACGCCATGACGATCTGGAGGGGCGTGACCGTAATGCCTTGTCCAAAGGATGCCGTGGCCGCATAAATCTCCGCGCCGATGTCGAGTGAATCAATCGTCCCCGCGTTCTCTGTTTCAAGTTCGATGCCGGTGTACTGACCAAACCCAAACGCCTTCACGTACTGCACGAACGTCTCCATCCCCATCGCGCGCATCGAGTAAATCATCCCCGTGTTGATCGAGTCTTCCAAGACCTTTGTCATGTCCACCGTGCCATAGACTTTCCCTTCCGCGTTTCCGATGGGCTTGGGCCAGCCGTCGACGAGAACCGAACCTGTGTCGGTGAATGTCGTCGTCGGTGTCACCGCGCCGGCATCAATCGCCGCGGCCATGGTGAGCGGCTTGAAGACCGATCCAGGTTCATAGGCGTCAAAGATCGCCGGGTTGTTGAACACATTGATCGACTCAACGTTCCCATAGTCGTTGGAATCAAAATCCGGCGCGCCACACATCGCTAAAATTTTTCCCGTCGATGGTTGAACGATGATGACAGAGCCTCCGTCCGCCCCGTGCTTGGCGACGGCCTCCTGCAGACTTGAACACACCTTGTACTGAATCGTCCGATCAAGGGTGAGCACAATGTCCGCGCCGTCCATGGCTGGTTCATATTCCCGATCTCCCATCGCAATAAGTCGGCCGGCGATATCTCTCTCGCTCAAGAGATACCCCTGCGTGCCCGTAATCATCTCGTCGAAATATCCTTCGACGCCATACTTGCCCGAGAGGCTTCCATCTTCGTTTGTCCCCAAGAAACCCAAGACATGTCCGCTCATCTCAGGCTCTGGATACAGACGCGACGTCTCTCGTGTGTAGTTGATCCCAGGCAGATCGAGTATCAAAAGTTTCTCGAGCGTCTCCTCTTCGACCTCGCGTTCAATCGGCTCATAGGGGTCCTGGGGTTGATCCAGACGTTCTTCCAGCGCGTCCGTTTTCTCTTCGTCGTATCCGAACAGTTCAGCGAGTGCCTCGGCGGTGTCGTCGGCATCTTCAATCTCACGCGGGTCAGCCCAGACGAACGCGAGCTGTTGGTTCACGGCGACGGGAACAAGCGTCTCGTCCTTGAAGTCGTGCAGATAAATTTCCCCGCGCTCGGGGATAAGTTCCTGGAACAGTTCATGTTGTCCGCTGGCAAGCGCCTCGTAAAAGTCATGCTGAAAAATTTGGATGAAAAACAGCTTCAACACAATCACGCCCGCGAAAACCACAATGACGTACCGGAATATCTCCAGCCGTACGTCGGTGTTTGTCGAGGTTGTTCTGCGCCAAGAAGATCGAGTCATGTCTTTCCGGCTCCCCTCCTTTTCAAGGAGGGGATGGGGGTGGTTATGAGTTCTTAGGAGGGGATTCTTTGTTTAGAACCCAAACCCGAACAGGGATCCCTTTCCTCGTGGGTTGCGGGCGGCGCGGACTTCGTCTCCGTCGTTCATGCCGTCCCCGTCTGTGTCGGCCACCGTGCGGCTTGTGCCATAAAAGGCCTCCAGGAGATTATCCAATCCGTCGCCGTCAGGGTCGTTTGAATCTTCTGTGTGCGTCACCGGCAGTCGCGCGGTCGCCTCGCTCACAAGCGTCTTTTGGCTTGCGAGCGTTCCCCCGGTCGGGAACGCGCCAAACGCCGCTTCAAACAACTCTTGAAACGCAACGGTATATCCGGCCGTGATTTCCACCGGCTCGTTGAATCCTGAAAACTCGACACGGACATCGACGGGCAAAAGTTCCGTTCCTTCAGGATCCTCGAACCCTCCCGCCGCCTGGAAGCGGTACAGGTAGTGTGTGTCCAGACCAATCCAGAATCGCAGAGTCAATCGAGAAAGTTGAGTGGCGTTGCGGACCGCAACCAGTCGCTCGGCATCATTTGGCTCACGACCCTCCTTGGCGCGCACAAGGTCGAGCAAGAACGCCTCGATCGCATCGGGGTCAAACGTCCCGTCGATGATGCGCGTGTTCACGCCGTCGATCAGTTCGGTGAGACCGTTGTACTCAACATGGAAGATGTCGGCATACGAGAGAAGATACTGCAATCGTGCACGACCCTCCTGTGTCCACAGCTCCTTGGAAAGAATCGAATCAATCGGCAGGTCGAGCCCAGGGAGGATCGAACCCCACAACGGGAGCTCGCCCGGCCCAAAACCAACCAAGGTCTCCTCTTCAAAATCCACACCCTCTACGTCCGGGCCTGGTGGTTCATACGTGAGGTACGAGTCACCATCAATGATCCGCAACTCCCCTGCCAAATCCTGATACGAATCTTCCTGGGAGAGATGTACGACTCGAAACTTCGTCGCATGACTCAACCCCAGATCCTCCTCAACAAGAATCGGACCACTCAGGTAGAGCGTCGTGCTCACACGCTCGCCGTCCTCTTGCTGGCTCCAACTAAATCCCGACTCCTGCGTGACACTCGAAAGCCCGGCCATTGTGATCATCATCTCTCGCATCTCCTTCTCTGGACGAAACTGCAGGAACACAATCCACGACGCAAACGTAAGCGCCAAAATAACCACTACGCCGACAAGCAAAAAGGCGAGGGATTTTTTCATAGTCCAACCATGCCCCGTCATTGCGAGGAGGCCAAAGGCCGACGAAGCAATCCTTGAAGATTGCTTCGCTCCCTTCGGTCGCTCGCAATGACGAGAGTTATTGAAAATTAAAGAAGCAACCTGTGTTGCTTCTATTTTATCTAAATTTGCCTCTCACGGCTACACCTCCGTTACATCCTCATCGGTCACATACACCCCAACATAGGCCAGGCTCTCTCCATTACTCTCGTTTTCTACCAGTCGGATGATCCCACCTCCCTCAGTCTGATAGTCGGAAAAGAGAAAGCGATCGTCTTCTTCTGCCATCGCTTCACCCTCACTCTCCAGCACGTCTCCTGCATCCTCGAAGTCAAAGGTGTACTCCTTGTCCTGAAACATGATCTTTCCATCTTCTGGTTCGATCTCCTCATCGATTTCGCGGAACATGATGATCTCCTCGTCCTGTGGGGCGACGGAGAGCATGCGGTTCTCATCATCGTAGAACCAACGCAGGCGGTGGCCGTTATCGAGCTCAATCTGTGAATGACCCACGTAGGTGAACGGTTTGTTCTGGACGTTCACGACGTCGCCAAGATGGAGTTTGTAAAGACGCTTGATGTGCATAGGGTTCCTCCTTACGGTTATATATCGCCCCGATTAAAACACATCTAGGGATTCTTGACAAACGTCCCATTTTATGATATTCTTCTCCTCTGCAGAATGCGGCGGGTGATAGTGATTTTGGTGATAGAAACTGCGTAATTCGTCGATTACTCGGCCTTCTACCACAAAACTCACTACCACCCCGCTGCGACCTGCAGTGTTCCTCAACCCTGCGGGTGGCAGACAACAACGGAGAGATCGATGGAACGTTCCCCCCAGTCCCGTGAAGTCGCCGTCACCGCCGAGCGCACGCACGGCGGCATGACCAAGCGCAAGGGCATCCTCACCACCGTGGTCGGCAGCCTCGCCCTCGGCGATGTCGAGCTCGCCAGCGTCGAGTGGACGCACAAGGCCGCCCAGAACGGCCGCCCCGAGATGTGGCGCGGCAAGGTCAACGGCGTGGAGATCTGGTGCAAGGAGGTCGACCCGGCCTCCTTCACCGATCAGATCGTCGGCGTCCTCGAGGTGAAGCTCAACCAGGTCAGCAAGGACGGTGACAGCCAGTACATGTACGTCAACGTCCTGCCCCTGGGCGACGCGACCCCGACGGCCACCGTCTCGATCGTCCGCCCCGCCAAGACCGGCGAGGGGAAGGAGCGCCGCAAGGTGCTCCCGCCCGACTTCGACGACTCGACGGACTTCTCCGTCGACCGCCAGAGCCAGCCCTGGCAGGTCGTCACCGTCCGGGCGTCCGCCCCCACCGCCTAGGCCCCACGGCCGAAGCGACGCAGCCCCGCTGCGAAGAAGAGTCCCCGACGACTACGGTCATCGGACACGAGACTCGACTTCGCTCGGGGCTCTTCTTTTTGTTTTCGTCCCCTCGTCATTGCGAGGGAGCGCCTGCCTGCCGACAGGCAGGAAGCGACCGAAGCAATCTTTGAATCGACAGGATTGCTTCGTCGGCCTTCGGCCTCCTCGCAATGACGAGGAGGGAGAGGTTATGCTAAAATCTACTCATCTATGTCCTCCGCTCCACAACAATTCCAAACCGCCTGGCTGGGCTATGACGTTCCCTACAAAGACATCGAGTCGCAACCGATTGTTGCGATTGTGCGCAAGCAAGGAGTGAAGAAGCGCATCGCCCAAGAAGAGCATCACCTCACGGTCGGATACTTCCCTGAAGTGAACCTCGAGGACGTGAACGAATTTGTCCGCTCAGCCAAAACCGATTTTGGAAAGGAGCTGACGACGTCGAGGATTAAATTCGATCGTTACGGCTCGATCGCGGTGGAGGATGGCCACTATGTCTACTTCTCGCCAAGTGAGGACTCTGCCAGCGAGGCACGTTTTCTCAAGTCTCGCGTCAACGAGGTCGATGGTGTAAGTCCATCGAGTACCACGACGAATCTCCATCTGAGCGTCGGCGGCAAGGATCCGTTCGATCATAACAAGGCTCCGCAAGCCGCTCTTCCCCAGCCATTCTCCGTTGAAGGCCGTCTCATTTTTGTCGGCAAGCCTTCGACGGGCTCAGGCCATGGGGCCGGCGAGGAATTCAAACGCTATTTTTGGTCGAGCGAGAAGAACGAATTCCTCCCGGAGGGCTATCGTGAACCCGTGAAGGCTCTCCCCGTCCACACCATCGCCATCTTTCCCAAAATCCAGGTTGATACTCTCGTGAGCATTTATCTCTTGAAGACGTTTGGTGAATCAGCATTCCCTGGCGTGAAGGACGCCAAGATCGCGTTCATGAGCAAGGCACCGGAAGGAAAAACCCCTGACGAGATTGAGCGTGAAGGCATGCTCCTTGTGGATCTCGGCGGCATGTTCGACCACCATCGTACAAACACAGCAAGTGGCAAGCGCCAGGACTGCGCGGCCACACTTGTCGCCAACTACCTTGGAATCGACAAGCAGAAGTACCTCGAGAAGCTCCTCCAGTGGGCCAAGCGTGATGACCTGGAGGGCAAAGGCACGATCAGCGAAGACAGCCTCGACCGAGCGTTTGGGTTGAGCGGTGTGATTAGCACTCTCAATCGCGTGCTGAAGGGGACGCCAGAAAAAACCGTCGAGCTCATCCTCCCGCTCATCGCCGCGCACGTGGACGACCAACGTCATCGAGCAGAAGGTCTGCCGAAACTCTACGAGGAGCTCGAAGCCGCCGGCAAAGTGAACCGTTGGAAACTCAAACAAGGCGCGGCCGAAATCAAGGCGGTTGCGGTCGAGTGTGACGACATCGGCATGGCCGGCTGGCTCAAAGCCGTAAAACGGATGGATATGGTTGTACAACGCGCGCCGACCGGTCACACCAACGTTATTACTCGACAAGAGCGGTCGATCGACCTGCGGCCGGTCATTGAACGATTGCGCGTCGAGGAGGCGATGGCCCTGGGCACTCCTCTCTCACTTGATAAAACAAAACTCCAGTCCGTCGGCAAGATTGAGGAAGTCCCCATGTGGTACTACGACGATGCGGCCAACACGCTCCAAAACGGCGGCATCGAACCAGGAGACATCCCACCCACCAAACTCCCTTTCGACAAAATCATCGAGATCATCACGGCCACTCTCCCATCCGGCATCATCGGCGCCCTCAAACGCCGCAAAGAAAAAGAGCTCAAGTCCTGAGCTCTTTTTCTTTTCGGATCCTCGTCATTGCGAGCGCCAGCGAAGCAATCTTTTAAAGCGAATCGTACAAGTCCTTCCATCCTGGGTTTGAATTTTCGATTAAGTCTATCTTCTTTTTCCTTGAGCCTCCCTTCAGTTGTTTCTCCCGAGCAATGGCATCAGTGACAGTTGGAAACGGTTCGATGTGGACAAGCTTGTCTACATTGTATTTTTTCGTAAAGCCTTCAACTTCTTTCTGTTTGTGTTCCCATACCCGACGAGCCACATTGTTGGTAACCCCAATATACAACACTCGATGATTCCAGTTCGTCAGAATGTAGACATAATAAATTCGTTCCTCCATAGATTCAAAGATTGCTTCGTCGCCTTCGGCTCCTCGCAATGACGAGGACTATGTGTACATCAAACCGCACTCAAAAACTTTCCTCGTCATTGCGAGCGCCAGCGAAGCAATCTTTTAATTGATAGGATTGCTTCGGTCGCTTCGCTCCCTCGCAATGACGAGGGTTATTGGTAGCCATGGCTAAACCTTCTATCGTTCGTAGTAATACAACTTCGGTGCGCCTTCGAGGTCATCCACCCGTGTCGCGTCCCATCCAGGGATCGGCCAGACGTAGGAGACCACGCGCGCGCCGGATTTTAATTCCATCTCCAGTTTGGGACGGATTTTTTGATACGTCTCTGGCATGAGGAACACATAGAGCGCGTCGTACCCCGTGAGGTCATGTTTAAACGCGTTCTCGAGTTTCATTTTCACGCCCGATCCTGCCAGACGATTCTGCAACCAACCGATGCCGTACTGGAGGAGCGACAACTCTACCCCCACCACCTCGGCCTCGGGCTGTGTCTGCTTCATGTGCCGGCACACTCTCGCGTTGCCGCACCCAAGCTCCACAAACTTCTCGCCAGGCTGGAGCGTTAACAACTCCCCCACCCGCTTCATGTCCCTCTTCCATGTGGGTACCCACGGCGCGCCCTGAATCCCCGCATACGCGGCAGAGATGAGTAAAAGGAAACCGACAACGAGTAAGATCTGCCAAAACATAGGATTCAATTTTACCATGTTTGTCGGAGGTTTAGCCTACGACCTGTATAGAAAAAAGAGGGCTGCGTACCCTCTTAGGCGTGGCGGAGAACCTGCAGCCAGCAGGTCGTGTTACGGTGCGGGCAGGTGTCCCGCTGGGCGGCGGCGACGAACTCGCAGGGGCCGCAGGTGAGATGACGCGGCACCGGAGTGCTCCAGTCCTCGTGCACCATGAGTCCGACCTTCTGTCCCGACCGAACCGCGAGCGGGTTGGTCGTGATCTGGAAGGCCAGGTGGCCGTTGAGAGCCAGGAGCTCGACCATGGCCTCGTAGATCGTGTGACTGTATCCCCGACCGCGGTAGCCCAGATGCACCCACACCGAGCCGATCTCGTAGTAGCCTTCCTCGACCGGCCAGGCGGCGATGAACCCGATGGGCGCTCCTCCCTCCATGAGCACGACGGCGAGCTGACGATCGTAGAGGTCGTGCAGGTGTTCCGGCGTGTTGCGGGAGGCCGCGATCTTGGGCTCGTGCGTGAGCGCGTGAGCGAGCTCCTCGAAGATCTCGAACGCGAGAGACATGGGATGGACGTGGACGAGAGGCATGATGATTCTCCGTTGGTGAAAAACAAACAGCCGCCCACGAAGGACGGCTGTCGGAATGAAAACTCAAACCGTGGTCGTCCTACAGGCGACCACGGCGGCGGATAGAGATGAGGTGAGTTGCGAGATTCATATCCACATTCACCATACGATGTTCGCACAATAGCGTCAATTGTCGGAGGCGGAGCTTCCGAGCTGATTCCCCATAAACACGGTAGAAACACGGCATAGGAAACCCATTGGGGGTTGACATATTTCGCAAAATGACATACATTCTCGCGTCGCTTTCGTTGCCATAGGAGCCATGAAGCGTCAGCTCACCCGCATAGTTGTGGGAATGCGAGTGAGCTAGTTTCTCCAACACAATCCCGCAGAAGGTAAGTCCATGCCCAAGCCCCCCGTGTCCTCCATCGTCTCCGCCGCGCGCAAGCTGATCATGCGCCCGGCACAGGACGCGCCCGTCGTCTCCTTCCCCGCCGGCGCCCGCCTGGGCGAGTACGGCAACGACAACGTCACCCCGACGGTCATCGTGCGCAACGGCACCGAGGCCGAGCCCTCCTGGCAGGGCACCCGGTTCGAGACCGGCGTCGTGATCGTCAACGAGGTCCCCGAGGACGTCGCCAACGCCGCGCTCGACATCTACGAGAAGGACGGCATCCAGGCCGCCGTCGACTTCCTGGTCGACAAGGGCCGCGTCGACCAGTACACCACCTCCCTGAAGTTCGTCGACGGCAAGCTGTCCCCCGCGGGGCGCATGCTCGACAAGTACACCGGCGTCGTCAAGCGCGACGACCGCGACCAGATCCCCGTCTGGCAGCAGGACGGAACCTTCTACGTCTCCCACGGCGGCGAGGGCCGGGTCATCGAGCCCGAGATCCTCGTGCGGACCTACCGGAACACGGACGGAACCCAGATCGACCTGAACCTGATCGAAGAGAAGAAGTAGCCCTCTCTCACCCACGGGTGAGCAGAGGGCCGGGGTCCAGCGCGAAAGCGCCGGATCCCGAGAGTCAACGAGCTGCGGCTTGTTGATTCGCCCCTGCCACCCGGGGTTAAACGGGAGGCACAGCCACTAGTTCTCTGCGGAGACTGGTGGCATTTAATTTGGCGAAATAATGAACTCCCGCAACCGTTTCTCAAGGTCATCAAGTTTTGTTACATGGATGCGCTTCGGATACTGCCTTGCAAGCCCAACAAACTCACGGAAGTACCGTCGGTAAACAACGAAATTTTCCTTCATCTCCCCCTCTGGAACTTCCGTTGACCCGTAGTCTTTTTTGAAATGCTCTGCGGCCACAACAGGATCAAGCGTGGCCTCCAACAACAAAAGCACATGCGTATCAAACGACGGGTCGTCGACATCTGGAAGTCGATCGATATCGCGCATCACCATGGCCGCGGCTTCGGCGAACCGTCCCGAATCCTCAATCAACAGAATATTGAACCCATGTTTGATCGACTCATTCATTTCCAAAATCGAAAACACACCGCCATTTCCCGCGACCAGCACACGAGGCTGATCCTTGCTGATGCGGTCAAAGAGAGACTCCATGTACGTAATATGCAGATCATATCCACGCACACGCTCCTCCCCCTTGGCCTCCCACATCGCGGTGATGGGCGTCACAACCGTATCAACAGGAGCAACGGCAAAACGTGCGGACATATCCGTTTGCGCCATCCACGGATTTTCCGGATAGACCGTATTCCCTCCTGGAGAAACAGAAAACAGATGAGCACGATCTCTGAATGGAAGATGCTCTGCTGATTGGGTATACCGCACAGCTTGTTGACCAAAGTAGACACCAATCCCAGATTGCGTTCCTGGAACGGCAACGTTCGCCCGCGCTTCATGCGCGACGCTTAGGACGGCCAGCGACATTTTGTTTAGCGGATGCTCTTCTGGATTATCTGTCTCCTCAACAAACCGACACCCGCCAACAACATTAATCAAGGGCCTATCACGATTCACTCGAAGCTTGTCCAAAACCGCCTCCTCGACATCTACCGGGATCGTCTCGGACGGATGAGACAGTTGGTGCTTGATCTCAACCACGCGTATTCCCTGGGCTTCACGAGAAAGTTCCTCGTCAAATCCCCATTCCGGACACGTTTGTTTAGCAAGCTCAAGAAAATCTGACCCAAACTCTACCTCGTGGACACGAACGGTGGGTCGAAACACATCTCGAAATCCGACCAGATCTGGAGTGGCCCCTTGATACAGGAACGTGGCGTATTCTTGCTGCGCCGCTCTGAGCCCCGCAAGCAGAGCGGCGGCATCCGCATCTTCGATCACTCCCGTCCGTAATCGAACGAAGAGCGGCTCCATCTCACGAAACCGAGAACTCACGTTCGTGAGGATAAAAACGCGAACCTCTTCTAGATCTTCAGAAAACTTTTCCTCCCATTTTTTATTCTTGTACGCGACCAGCTTCTCCATCCGCTCAATCCGACTTCCAAAATAATCAAACGCTCGTAAACTCTCCTCGAGCTCCTCATAGACTTCCCGTTCGAACATGGGCATGCTCGCCAACTGATCAGGCCGGAACTCCTTTTTCTCATCAACCAAGACTTTCGCAATTTGCCCCTCGTAGACCACCTCAACAAAACTGTGCTGACGATGTTCCGAAGACTTCTTAAACTGCGCATAAAAAAGCAGGAACTGGTTTGACGCATCGGATGCCAGTGGCGTCGACAAGACACGACGAACGATCTTGAGCGCATTGTAATAACGCGGGTCGTCCAACACACGAGAACGCGCTTTATACGCTTCACGTGCAGAATCCTTTAATCCGTGTTGGAGAAAGAGTCGTCTGTTGAAAATGGGTTCACTACTCACATGGGCTGTTACGGCTTCCCCAAAGCGCATGCAGGCAAATACCCCCTCCTCTCCACGATCCATGAGCATTTCAAGAATCTGGTCAGGCAACACTTCGCCTGCGGAAAGAACCTTTTTGGCAAACCGATCAGGAAACAAAAGCAACTCCTTGATCACAGCATCCTTGGTACGTTCCGGGCTTTCTAGAGTAAGACCGAGACGATCCGCAAAAGCTGAAAATTGATGTTCACGTTTTGCTCCAATTTCATGAACGTCAAAATTTTCCTGAGCCCGGCGTAGCTGTAACTCTAGAACCTCTGACTCCGTTCCCAACCAACCATCCATTTCAAGCGTCTGAACGAACCCGTCGGTCACAAGGCCGTAGGGAATATGGGCGACAAACGGATGCTCGAGCAAAGAGGTTTCTTTTCCACGGGAACGGCCGTCAAAATGGATGCGGATTCCATTTGAATCGAGCGTGACGTAACGCGTGTCTTTTCCTCCGGTGCGCAAACGCTTAGCAATCCCGCTAATGAAGAAGGCTTCTGTGAGACGCGTACGTTCTTCTCGAGCCTGAACCGCTCTGCTTGGAACCGATTGTTCCAAGTGGCGAAGTTGATATTCTGCCGCCGCAATCATTTTTGGAGACAACTCCTTGAAAGCGGGATCCTGGTAGAGATCACGTGGAACAAACCCGAGTTCTGCTATCAGTGTCCCGATACGTTTGGGGTCTTCGCCAAATACATAACGTGTAATCGCTGTGAAATCGTTCTTGGACGTGAGCCGTAGAACACGATGTGTTGCCTCGCGAAGTTCATCCTTGTACATGTGAATATCTGGAGTTTCGCCTATGCGGCCTGCGAACACAAGTCGTTCATAGAGATCACGCGCATCCTGGGCAGAAGTAAGATACTCCGGTGCGGGCGTGGTTGTTCGCTCATCAAATCCAATCATCTCGCTTTCCACGGATCCCTGCGCCCAAATGCGCAATGGGGCGAGGCTCTGGACAAATGGCCGGAGCGCTACCCCTTGATGACCTGTGAGGAACGTGAGCAACCGAAGATTGTCCTTGACTGAAATCCGTTGCGTGTCTTCAAGTGATTCAAACTGAGCAAGATCAACTTTCGCTTTGGCAAAAGAGGTTTTCTCCTCCCGAGCAAGTACATCCCGCGCCCCCGCCATGGAAGAGGCAAGATCCGCCTGAATATCAAAAAAAGAAACGTTCCGTCCACGTTGTGGTTCTTGGTCGAGAATGAAATTTGATTCATTTTGCACAGCGACAGTATATCAAAGTAGCCCTACCCACGACGAGGAGACTGTTGATTCTTTCAAGAAGAAATCGTATGATTGTCGACGTTATCGGGCTATAGCGCAGGGGTAGCGCGCTTCGTTCGGGACGAAGAGGCCGTGGGTTCAAATCCCACTAGCCCG